>JAHYJD010000110.1 GCA_019429365.1 Bacteroidales bacterium
ATCAAGATAAATAATGGTTTCTATCCCAGAAACTTCGCAGCCATTGTCATCAACTACCATAACTTCATAGGTGCCAATGCCCAGACCGGTAAAGGTATGAAAAGGATCATCGCTGGTGTACATAACCATGTGTCCTGCTTTAACTGCAGAAAGGCTGCGGGCAACCATTTGTGAAGTTGCTGAGACTGCAGGTGCATTATACAAATAATAGGTATAGGGACCTGTTCCGTTGGTAACGGTAGCAGTAATGGTCCCATCCATATCATCTTCGCAAAGCACATCGGTATGATCAAGGTTAAGGTAAAGCTGTGTAATCATTACAGTTTCCCTGCAGACCTCTTCAATCGGGCCTCCCTGGAATTCACTTGATGCAGTCAAAACAACCGTAACTTCACCTCCTGTTGCTCCTGTATTAAAGGTGAAGGAGGTTCCGGTTCCAGTCATCGGGCTTGCGTTGGTGCCTGAATTAATAAGCGACCAGGCATAGGTAATCCCGGGAATAGGATCATTAACCGTAGCGGTTACATTTGTATTGTTGCAAGCAACTTCTGTAACGGTAAAATCGCATTCGGGTAATAAAAGGATGGCGGCAGCCTGCATGGAGCGGTCCATGTTACCCAGGTTGCCAAGGTTCCAGCCTTTAACCCTTGTGTGATAGGGGGAGCCATTGATGCCACCGGCCGAATTTCCATAGCCCCAGTCTTGCGCCCGGGCAATGTGTCCGCCCCAGGCAATGATAACCGTTGACAGATCGGCCACAAAGCTAATCTGAAAACGGGTTGAGGTTTGGGATGTAGCCCCATCAATAGGATCCTCATTAATATATACGAAAGAGCCGGGAACGGGTGTTCCGCCCCAAATCGTAATATACTGTTCCCCATTGGCTTCCACAAAATTATTGAAGAACTCAGCAGCCATGGTGGAGGGTGCGGTAATGGGTATCAACAAAGGATCTCCCATATTTGCGTAGCCATCGGTTGGCTGTACCAGTTCTTCAGGGTGCCCCCAAACGTCGTGGGGCTCGAGGTTGTCGTAGTGGGTAAGAAAGTCCAGCGCATTTGCACCGCTGTGGCGCGTGTCGTACTCAAAGTCAATTCTCACTGTGTCGGTGCCGGGGGTAATATTTTCAATAACCGCCCGGTAAGGGATGGAATACCCCTCAACCATGTGTGCCTGACTGGCGTTGACATTACCATTTTGCCAAACAACTGGCGAAATGGGCGCTGTGTACCTTCCGTTACGAGCCTGGTTTAGGCTGATACCCACTGACTGGGCAAATGTGGCGGTGCTTAGCAGCATTACTGCTGCAAACATCAAAAACCGCCAACATCGCCCTGAAAGGGTTGTGTAAGGTTTCGTCATGCTTTTGATTTTAATTAACATTAATAATTTGTAACAAAAATTCATTTTCTTGGGGAGGTTTTCTCATAGGCAAGCTGTTTTGGTTAGACATTAATTTAAATATTTTTCAACAAAATATAGGCTGAAAAATTCCATTTATTCTTGAAAATTCAGCTCGGTATTAATAAAAAATTAACAAAAATGCCAACAAATGTTATTTTCCTGTCGATAAATATACATAAACTTACCCCGCCGGGCAATTAGGAACTTCCCTTAATTTGATATTCGAAAAAAGTGATGGGCGACTAAGGGTTTTCCCTTATAAATTGTGCAGTGGAAAAAAAGATAAAAGATAGCCCTGAAAAAATAAATTATGAAAAGAGGGTGGCATAGTATTCCAGGACATTTACGATATATTTAGATAAGAGGTTTTTTGTTTATTTCAGAATCTTTTGTTTCGCAAGTGTTTAAGCAAGTATTCTGAATTTAGTTAAACATTTGTTTTTTGAATTTAATGGTAGCTTATTTCTATGATTGCTACAATTGGAAGTTATTAATTATAAATTATTTAAAATAAAAACAAAAATAAGGAAGCAAAACCTGCTTCCTTATTTACTCCATTAAAAAAAAAAAAAAATTACTTTTTTTCTGAAACCCTCACAAAAGCCTTTTCAACTATATTCAAAGCAGTGGTTATCGTACTTAAATCCCTGAATAGCTCGCCGGATTTTCCTGACCAATGGCTGTGACCAATGGGTTTCATCTCAAATGTCTGTTGGTCAGCATCCAGGTCAACGATTGCTTCATACACCAGGGCGGGTTGGGCTGATGTCATGTAATCCCTGTCGCCGGGAAAGCGGTTGTTGTACCAGTGCTGGTTCCAGTCCCATGGCTGGTTTATTTCGAGCAGCACCCTGAACTTTCTTTTATCCTGCGTTGGGGCCTGCGATTCAAGGGTAAAGTTTCCCTTTGGCGTTGCCCCTGTAATGGCGTCGGGCATAGGGTTTTTCTGCGAAGGCATATAGAGGCCGTCTTCGGCCTGTAGGCCTCGCTGGTGGCCCCAGTAGGGCAGGGCGGCCGGCCTGCGGATGGGCCCCGGCATCCAGCGGCCGCTGGATGCATCGCCATGCAGGTACACCCCTTTGGCAATGGACTCGGCAACATACAAAGTCTGGATATAATTTCCTTCCATGTCTTCCACCCAAATGGCCATGAGGGGGTGGTTGTGGGCACGGCCGCGTTCCACCACCACTTCCAGGGCAATGCCGGCAGGATCGACAGTAGTCTGTATCACCTGCATGGGCTCGGCTGGCTTACTGCGGCGCCACCAACGTTGCTGGGGGTCCTTTTCAGGGACCAGGGCAGTCGCGGTAAAAACCAGCGAAAAGGCCAGCACCACCAACAGGGAAACATAACGTATAGCAATATATCGGTTTTTTTTGTTCGGGCGGGTTTTCATACAATGGTGTTTTTAAAATTCAAAAATTATTCCGATGGATGGGAGAACAGTGCCTGTAAGGTTCTCGAAGGTCTTTAGCCTGTAGCGCTCAATGCCATCCGGGCCGGCTTCAATAATGGGATTACCATTTGCATCTTCCTGCCTAAACACGTTATCGGGCAATTGCGACTCGAAGTTATACAGGTTTTGGATATCCAGGTAAACCATCAACGACCACTTGTTGAGGAAGAACTGCTTGTCGACTCTCAGGTCGAGCTGGTGAAAGCTTCTCAGGCGATCCTGATGAAACCTCGAATAGTCTAAATAGGGTCCGTTTTGGGCATCCCAGGCATCGCGAATGCTCGACAGCTCCAGGTCGTATGGGGTTAAGGGTGCCCCGCCCGAAAACTTCCACTTCAGGCCGATTTCCCAGTTTCTGGGCAGGGGCCGCAGGGCGGTAAAGATCAGGATATGACGGTTGTCCCATTTCGAGGGGATATAGGTTCCGGCAATATCTTGAAACTCACTTCTAACAAAGGTATAAGAAAGGATCAGGTTAAATTTTTTGAAATCTTCGGTGCGGAAAAACAACTCGCTACCAAAGGAGCGCCCTTTTCCGATGCTGAGCACCTCTTCATCGCCAAACACGCCAAAGTCGCCCGCCTGGCTTCCCAGGGCCACCGAGTCGCGCACCGAGAAGGGGTATTTATCATACATTTTGTAAAAACCCTCCAGGGTCACTTTGCTGGCACGGTTGGGAAGCCATTCAATGCCACTGACGAGGTGATCTACAGAAATGTAGCGCAGATCGTTGTTTTTGTTTACCAAAATTCCGTTGGGGTCGGTATGGCCCAGGGTTACGTAGGATGGCATCTGGAAGTAGCGCCCCACGTTGCCATTGATAAAGAGGTTCGGTCTGAGCTGGTATGATGCCGAGAAACGCGGCGAAATCTGATCGAGCAGGTTCGACATGCTGGATGTGTAATTATTGGCATCGGAGCGAACACCCAGCGAAAGCGTCAGGCGGTCGTTTGCCAGGCTGCGCGTCACCTGCCCGAAGGCACTCCATTTAAACAGGTCGTAGGCCGTCTGGTTGTTGACCTGGATCAGCTGGTTGTTGATAAAAAGTTGCTGCCTGATATCGCCCAAAAATTTGGCATATTCACCGCCCAGGCCCCAGTTCACACGGTATTTGTCGAGTGCAGTATTTCGTTCGAAGCGGAACTTGTTTTCAATTTCGTCCGACACAAAGTCGAGGCTCCTTTCTTGGCTCTCGTCGTTGCCAGGATATTTGAAAGCATTGTTGCGCAGCATGTTGCGGCTCAGCACAAAGAGGTCGGATCCGTTGTCGCGGAAACGCCGGTAGGTGGCGCCGATGGCGTAGTTCCACTGCTCGTTCACGGGCAGAGCCTCCAGCAAAAGGCGCTGCTCTTCGGTTTCGTTGGCCGCCAGGTTGAGGGTAAACTGGTCGATGGCGCCTAAACCTATTATATTAAGTTCGGATTTTTCGCCAATACGGGTATTGGTTTTAAATTGGAAGTCGTTGTAGGTGGGCAAAAAGGGCAGCTCCAGCAGCGTAAACAGAAACTGCAGGTACGACCTGCGGGCCGAAGCCACCACCGAAGTGTTTTGCGTCAGGGGGCCGTCGATAGAAAGCGCCAGGTCGCTGGCGCCAATGGTGCCGCGCAGGTTCATGCGGTCGCGGTTGCCGTTGATCTGCCTGAACTCGAACACCGAACTCAGGGCATTGCCCCGGCTGGCAGGAAAAGCACCGGAGTACATCTCTATTTCGCGGATAAAATCTACGTTGATCATGCCCAACGGCCCGCCGCTGGCACCCTGGGTAGAAAAATGATTAATGGTAGGTATTTCCATGCCGTCAAGAAAAAAGCGGTTTTCAGAAGGGCCACCTCCGCGAATGATCACGTCGTTGCGAAAAGCCGGCGTAAAGGCTACTCCAGGCAGCGACTGTATCACTTTTGAAATGTCGCGGTTGCTGCCCGGGCTGCGCTCAATTTCCTTGATGCCCAGGCGGCGAAGGGATACGGGGCTCTCGTCGCGACGCTGAAAAGGGGAGGCGCGTATTTCCACGGTTTCCAGGTCAACCTTGATCTCTTTGAGGCCAATCTCAATAAAGGCAGCCCTGGAGTTGCTTACCATAAACTCTTCGGTAATGCGCCGCTCGAAACCAACGGAGCTGACCGCCAGCCTGACAAAGCCGGGGTTGATCCCGGTAAAAAGGAAATTGCCGTCCAGGTCGCTGGTACTGCCAATGTTGGTGCCATCAATAATTATATTGGTGAAGGGCAGGGGCTCGTTGGTGTCCTGGTTGAACACCCGGCCGCGAATCACTCCTTGCTGGGCCATGGCCTGGCCGGTAAGCACCAGGAGAAACAGGGTAATTATTATAGGTAATGTAAGTTTTTTCATTTTGGTGGAAAATATTTACTAAAGCAACAAAATAAAATGTTTAATGTTTTTTGAGAAATGTTGAAAAAGAATTTTTTTCTTATAATAAAAGTTAAACAAAACCTTTTCAAACGCTAACTTCTTAAGCAATAACTGTTAATAATTTTCTTAAGTTTGTTTTCAGAATTAAACTTAATGCTCCAGATCCATGGAAACGCTGACCCTGACCACCCCTGCGCTCTTATTTTCGGCCATTTCGCTGCTGCTGCTGGCCTATACCAACCGTTTTCTGGCCATCGCCGCCCTGGTGCGCAATCTCCACGCAAGGTACAAAGAAAACCCTTCCAACATGCTCCTGGGGCAGATTGCCAACCTGAAAAAACGCATTAACCTGATACGCAGTATGCAGATCTACGGGCTGGCCAGCCTGCTGCTTTGTGTGTTCTGCATGTTCCTGGTATATATTGAATGGCAGTTGATTGCCGAGGTGATCTTTGGCATTGCCCTGGTGCTGCTTATTATCAGCCTGGCCATCAGTATCTGGGAAATCAACATCAGCGTGAAGGCCCTGAACCTGCACATCAGCGACCTGGAAGAAACCAGCCACCTTTAAAAGGCCGTTTACCGACTCCAGCCCGCCATTGACCGATTGGCTGTTGCGGCGACTAATAGCCCAATCTATCTTTGTGGAGTATTATCTATTGTTCCACTTTTAAAATTTGCAACCATGAATGCTTCAAACAAAAGACGCGCCCTGGCCGGGCTGATTTTTATCGCACTTGGCGCTGCCCTGCTGGCAAGCCTTTTCAACCTGACCCTCTTCGGACTGCGCATACCCCACATTATTTTTTCGTGGAAAGTCATCCTTATTCTGATTGGCTTTGTGCTGCTGATCAGCGATAAGAACCGCTCCACGGGCATCATCCTGATCGGGGTCGGCACATTTTTCCTTTTGCAGGACTATCTTAACCTCGACTGGGCCTTTATGATCAAACTGGCCATACCGGCCGTGCTGGTGCTGATCGGTATTTCGCTGCTCTTTCCCCGCAATTACGGCAGAAAGCGCTATGGACTTCCTCCGCAGAGCGAACACAGCGCCAATGTGCTCGATGATGTAAATATTTTCAGCGGCGGAAATAAATATGTGACGGCCGATGCCTTTACCGGCGGTCAGGTGACCTGTATTTTCGGCGGGGCGGAGCTGAACTTCAGAGACAGCACCCTGGCACCGGGCGAAAACGTGATCGACCTGACCTGTATCTTTGGCGGCTGCACCCTGTTCGTGCCCGAAGACTGGACTGTGAGGGTGGATGCCACAGCCATTTTTGGCGGCTTTTCTGATGAGCGCTATAAGAGGAATCCCCAACTGCTTAAAGACCCCGAAAAAGTGCTGGTTATAAAAGGAGTGGTTATCTTTGGGGGTGGTGAGATAAAAATTGCCTGAAGCCCATGAATGACTTCATTCTGAACAACAAAAAATTCCTGGCTTATTATTTTGGTCTGTGGCTGCTTACGGCCACAGGCCTGTTTTTTGTTCTTTTCAGAACCACCTCATGGAGGGTTATATTTTTTCGTATTAACGTTAAAAAATGTTACCTTTGCAAATTGTTTTGGCAAAATTGCGTTCTTTGCGCAAATAACCTTAATCCCGCAACAGATTCATGTTTAAACTACACGGAAAACACGCTCTGACAGCCATACTGGTCATGCTGCTTTTTGCCACCTCCTGCAGCAAATATCAGAAACTGCTCAAGAGTACCGACAACGAACTGAAGCTAGAAAAAGCCATTGAATATTACGAAAAGGGCGACTATCACCGTGCCATCGGCTTGTTTACTGATGTGATTCCTGCATACCGGGGAACCCAGAAAGCTGAACTGATCAATTACTACTTTGCCATGGCGCATTATAAGCAGCGCGACTATGTGATGGCCAGCCATTATTTCAAAACTTTTCACCAGGCATTTCCCACCAGTGAGCATGCCGAGGAGTTTCTCTTCCTGGCTGCTTATACAAAATACCTTGACTCGCCCCGCTCGAGCCTTGATCAGACCACAACCATCGAAGCCATTCGCGAGATGCAGATATTCATTAACCGCTACCCCGCCAGCGAAAGGGTGGCCGAGGCCAACGACCTGATCGATGAACTGAGGCAAAAACAGGAAAAGAAAGTGTTTGACCTGGGTACCTTGTATTTCAACCTGAGAGACTATGTTGCCTCGATTACAACTTATAACAACCTGATCAGGGACTATCCCGACTCCAAATTCCGGGAAGAAGCCCTTTTCAATATCGTGCGGGCCAATTTCGATTATGCCGCACAAAGCATACCCGACAGGCAGGCCGAACGTTATGCCAATGTGGTTGAAGCCCACCGGCGCCTGCTCAGACATTACCCCGAGAGCCGCTTCAAAGACCAGTCGCTTCGCCTGCGCGACACGGCTCAGAACCTCATTGAAAGCATGACACCCAAAGTAGAAATTACAGAAAACAAATAAACAGCATATGGATTACAAAAAAGTAAAAGCCGAAGGCACCACAGTAACCCGCGACGTGCGGCAGTTCGACAAGGATACCCACAACATTTACCAGTCGGTGGTCATTGTGGGCAAACGTGCCAACCAGATCGGTCTGGAAATGAAGGAAGAACTCAACAGTAAGCTGGAAGAGTTTGCCACCTCAACCGACAACCTCGAAGAAATATTCGAAAACCGTGAGCAAATAGAAATTGCCCGTTTTTACGAGCAGCTTCCCAAGCCCTCGCTTATTGCTATCAGCGAATTTATGAACGGAAACATTTATTATCGCGTGCCCGAAACGGAACCAAAGAAATAAATTCTTTTCAGAAAAAAACCTGCCTTACACCGTAATCCGGTTGGGCAGGTTTTTTTTATCTTTACGCCAACAAGTCTTTGCAAAAACCAGCACCGCAAATCTGATCCTTATATAATAATGTCTGGTTTTGGCGTTTTTATTCAGTAACCATTTTATGCCATTGCTGCCAAAGTGAAACACCGGGCAGGGCGCAAAAATTAATCTGATGATGAAGAAAATTCTGATTGCTGCTTTTGTTTCTCTTTTGTTATTGCCTGCGCTTTCGCTGAAAGCCCAGGAGATGAACTGCATGGTTTCCATCAGCACCCCGGGTCTTTCTGAAACCGACCGCCTGATCATGCAAACCTTGCAGGCGGACCTTTATGAGTTTGTAAACCAGCGCAACTGGACGCAGTTTCAGTTTAATACCCAGGAGCGCATCGAAGCCTCCATTATGATTACCATCAATGAGCGTGCAGGCGACGAATACAAGGGAACCATCCAGATTCAGTCGCGCAGGCCGGTGTATCACACCTCATACAGCACTCCGCTTTTCAACCATCAGGATCGCGATGTGCATTTCCGTTATCTCGAAAACCAGCCCCTGGAATATGCCGACAATGTGTTCACCAGCAACCTGACCTCTCTCGTGGCCTTTTATGTGTATGTGATTTTGGGCTTCGACTTCGATTCCTTTGCCCCTTACGGGGGAAATCCCTATTTTGAACGCGCCCAGAATATAGTAAACCTGGCCCAGAACGCGCAGGAGCGTGGCTGGAAATCCTTCGAAGGTCAGCGCAACCGCTATTGGCTCATGGAGAATATTTTCAACACTACTTACCGTCCCATACGCGAAGCCGTTTACGCCTACCACCGCCTGGGCTTCGACCGCATGACCGAAAATATGGAAATGGCGAGGGCCGAAGTGGTTAACGCCCTTGAGATGCTGCAGCGGGCCCACCGCGAGCGCCCCGGAAGCTTCCTCATGCAGATTGTTATGACCGCCAAAAGC
>JAHYJD010000111.1 GCA_019429365.1 Bacteroidales bacterium
AGGGGCTGGAATGAGCCGCTTTGCAGGGCAATATTCACCAGGGTGGGCACAAACACGGCATGCCGCTGAAAGTTACTGAAATCGTCGCTGAGCGGCACGGCAGCAAGAAAGACCTTTCCGCGGCCCAAGTCATATGCCACCATAAAGGGATTGCCATTCTGCAGTTCCATAAGCGGCTGTCCTGCCGAACGGGCGCTTCGCGAAATGGCGTAATGCTGAAAAGTCTGTGGCAGGTCAATATTGTCGGGCAGGTTATCAAACACCCCGGTGTAGATCTGGTGCTGGGCGTTGATGGTGCTGACCCTGAAGTCGATGGTATCGAGGCGCTGCATAGGGTCTGCGCCCAAGGCCGACAGGAAGGTGTTGTAAGTGGAGAGTTCGGCCCTTGCCCCGGGAAAAATAACCAGGTGGCCGCCCTGCTCGGCATAACGCTGTGCTTCCATTGCCAATCCCGGGCTAATGGCATTCAGCCCGTTGAGCACCACCATGTTGTAGGTGGGGAATGCGCTGAAATCGACCGCGAAGGCCGGCATAGAAGTAAATGTAAAGGTGGTGTCGCGCCCGAACAGCGCCCTGATGAAGGGTCCCTGCCCCTGCTCATCGATGCTGAGCACCGGAATGCCTGAAGCCACTTCGAAGCTGAAAAACAGATGGTCGTCGAAGGTCACCGGATAATCCACTATCTCGATGCGGCCTTGGTTGATTCCTTCTTGCTGAATGGTCCAGGTGAGGCTTTCTTCTGCCTGCCCATATGAAGGTATGCTGAAAGAAGCTACCGTGCGCTGCACCTCGTTAATGAAAAGCCGTAAGGGCTGGTTTTCAAGGGGCTGATCGCCAAAATTGCGGATCCTTACATTTAGGGTTACTGCCTGCCCCTTTAGCCTCACGGGCGACTCGAACCAGCAGCTGTCGATGGCCACGTTGGCGGCCCGCTGCGCCTGAATCGGAACAAAAAAAGCAGCGATGCTACTGTCGGGTTTTGCTTCGCCGGTCACCGCCATGCTTTTCTGAAAATCGGAAAGGTAATAGGCGCTATGGTTGACCTGAGCGGCCGACGAAAACAGATCGTTCTTTCGGACCATCAATTCTTCCAGCGTTTTTACTGCTGCAGAAAGGCTGACTTCATCAACCAGCGAAAGGAACTCATCGCGGCTGACAAAGCGCTGGTGGCGGCCTTCAAAGTCGTTGGTGAGCAGCAGGAATCGATCGGTGGGCTGATAAATTTCCGCCACCTGCCGGGCCGATTCACGGGCTTCATCGAGCAGGCGGCCGCGACGGGCTAAAGCATCCATGCTGAAGCTGTTGTCGATGTAAACCCCCACTGCATTGCCCTCAGGGCTTACCTGGCTTTCCCCGGAAGGGATATAGGGCTTTGAAAAGGCCAGCACCAGAAAAGCCACGGCCAGCATGCGCATGGCAAGTACCAGCCAGTGCTTCAGGCGCGATTGTTTTTTCGACTCGTCGCTGAGTTGCCGCAAAAACGACACATCAGAAAAATACACCTTGCGGAAACGCCGGAAATGGAAGAGGTGGATGATAAGCGGGATGGCAACAGCCAGCAACGCAAACAAAAATGCCGGGTAAACAAATTGCATGTATCAGTTTTTCAAGCGGTCTTTTAATAAACTACGCAAAGTTAGGCTTAATTGTTTAAGGGTAGGCAACAAAAACGCCGCCCCTGTAGTGAAACTGAGGCGGCGCTTTTAAATAATTCAAAAATTACTTTTTGATAAACATCTGATTGAGAATTTCGGTTTCAGTAATGAGTTGCAATATATACGTGCCTGTTTGCAAGCCCTCAAGTGAAACATCAAAGGTTTGCTGACTGCGTTCAACTGCCTGGTTAATCTTTACCTGGCCGTTCAGGTTCATTATTCTGAAACCTGTAATAATGCCATCAAAACTTATAGTGATGCGGCTTCCCGCAGGATTAGGATAGAGCCTGATGCCGCTAAGGAACGGATCGGTAATGCTGGTGGTGATTAATTCTACGTTTACAATCACATCCACATCCTCCACAGTCACTTCGCCTTCGGCCTGCAGAAAGTCGGCCTGGTTTACCATCCAGGCGTAAGTGCCGGGAGCCACCGATTCGAAAACATAATCGCCGGAATCATTCTCAACGCCGTTCAGGCTTATCACAGCATCAGCGACATCCTGGCCATCAGTGTCTTTTACCACAAAAGTGACCGTAAAAGTTTCGCCATCCATGGGCAGGATTACTGTCACCGTGAGGTCCGAATCGATTACCGTGAAATTCCCGGTGGCTTCAATCTCTTCAAAGGTTACCAGGTAATTATATCCTCCCTGAGAAAGCTCAAAAAGGTATTGTCCAGCCGCGCCCGATGAACCCTCAATATTCACTAAAGCGCCTGAAATGGGTGTGCCGTTGAGGTCAGAAACTTCGAAGGTAACTTCAAAAACGGGCAATTCCAGTTCCACGGTAAACTCCATGGTATGGGTCACACAGCCGCTGCCCACGCTCAGGCTGACGTTGTAGATTCCGGCCTGGGCATACACATGGAATGGGTTCTCTTCCACAGAAGTTTGGCCATCGCCAAAGTCCCAGAGATAGGTGGTTGCATTTTGTGCGTTGGCACGGAAGCCCACCTCATGGTCGAGCACCAAGTAATCAGGATTTGCTACGGGTTGGTTATCAAGGTCTTCGTCCACAGCTACGTCGTCAATGTAAATGTAGTACCTACCTGAGGTTCCTCCATCGGTATGCCAGCCAAAGTAGTACACGCCGCTTTCTTCCACCGTAAACTGCTGAGCAGCTCGCTGGTAGGCGTTGGTGTTGAAAGAAGGCAGAGAAATCAGTAGCTGTTCCATAAGCAGCACATCCTGCCCGGTGCCAATGCTCAATCGCAGGTTTTCGGTCGAAAATCGGGAACGATAATAGAAGCTTATCTCGTAGCACTTACCTGCCTCAAGGTAAAAACACTCGCTGAAAAGCCAGTCGTTGTTAATTACATTTCCGCCGGCCCCATCGGTGCGAATGGCGTATGAAAAAGACCCTGTGTTGGCTACTGATGCATCTTCAACCAACTGCCACTCATTGACTCCTCCAAGATTCTGCGCCGTCCAGTCGCTCACATCATCAGTGGCTTCAAAACTGGTGAAGTACTGCTGCATCAAATAATCTGCAATAAAAAGGGTATCGTTAACCGGGTTTTGTTCTTGTGGGTGGACAGACCAAACAGCGATCTGATAAACTTGGTCTGGTATAATGCTGAAACCGTCTTCAAGGGTTACCCATTGGCTTTGGCCGGCAGCAATTGGTTCGGAAAAGGAAAAGGCCAAGGCGTCAAGGTCGTTAATCTTCAGGTAAACATCAAATCCAGTAACTGCAGTGCTGCCAAAATTGGTAATCTCAATTTGCATACTTTGGGCCGGAATAAGGCCGCAACTTTCATCCTTTTCGCGGGGAACAATCAATTGAGTCACCGAAAGGTCATGTTCAAACACTTGGTAAATGGTAATGTCGTCAACATGCATTCCAAACTGGTCGGCAGGACCATAAGCGTGCCAGCCAAAATAATATTCGCCTGTCTCGCTTACGGAAAATGTGGTTTCTGCTTTATTATAAACCGAATTGCTGATTTGCCCAAGGTCAAGAATAACCTGGCTCATGGCCGAAGCCTGCTGAGCTGTACCAAGGTTTAGTTTGAGGCTTTCGGGCCAATTGGCTGCCCGATTCTTGTAGTGGAAGCTCACGTAATAGGTGGCACCTTCCTGCAGGTTGAAACAGGGGCTCACAAGCCAGTCGTTGCTGGGCACACTGGTTTGGTTCGACATAAAGGAATAAGAATGGCTTCCCGTGTTGGCATGTACCGGGTCGGGGTTCAGCATCCAAGTGGTGCCATCGTTGTTGGCATCCTGCACCAGCCATCCACTGAAGTCTTCGTGAGGCTCAAAGCCCATGGTGTAGGCACCTTGGGATGAAAGATCGAAGGAAGAAAGCACCAATGGCACATCGTACAGACCGTTGTTCCCTTCAAATTCATCGCCTTCAAGCAGCGTGTAAACAGAGATATGGTTTTCTCCTCCTTCACTCAGGTCAATGGTTGTCTGAAAAGAATATTCAAGGGTTTCGCCATGGGCAAGGCTTTGGCTAATGGTTTCGGCAATAGGTGGATCATCGTTGAGACTGAAAGCCACCTGGAAGTTGCTAATGGATTGGGTGCCAAAATTGGTCACTTCTACCGTAACCAGCTCTGTATCAGAAAATGAGCACGAATTGCCGGGCGACAACAAGGCTGTTACACCGGCATCGATGGCAAACTGGTTCTTGATTTCCACATCGGTAATGTGGAAAATATAGCTCTCGGGATTATTTATAGTTCCTGTGGTAGCATAAAAAGCGAGAATGATTTCCTGCCCTGCATATTGCGAAAGCGGAAACGAAAATGCCTGCAGTGAGGAGGTAAGGCCGCTGCCGCGTTCGAATGCGGCAGCTTGCTCCCAAGTGGCCCCGCAGTCGGTCGAAACCATAATGGCAAGCTTGTCATCCGATCCCATTTGGGTGGTGCCCTGGTCGAACTGCAAGGCAGCCCTTAATTGCAGCACAAGGTTTTCAGTTGCAGTAAACTTAGGCCCAATCATCCAATCCTCGGTACCCAACTGAACAAAATATACACTGGCCGTACGCGAGTCCCCAAAGTTGTCGCCCTGCCAGTCGGTGTCCATTTTTACCCGCGGATAATCCTTGCCCCGGGCTTCGTACCAGCCGGGATAAATATCACCCAGATTATTAGTGTAAAAACCAATAAAATTCATAAATGGCAAGGGAAGGTTACGAGGCTCGGGATTGTTTACCACAATATTGCCTTTCACATTATTTGCCCCAAAGCCATCGGCCGGATGCTCGGTTTCAACGCTGAAATGATATTCCCCGAAAGGGGTATCCTCTAGTGTTCCCACCTCAAAGTCAACATAATCATTCGGCTCGATTATCCCCTGGTAGGCTCCAAACAGGTTCTTTGTCAGGGCGCCTCTTATCCTCACCCTTACCGGCACGGAGCTGATGGGTTCCAGCCCATCGTTCTTGATACGAACCACCACAGGCTGGTTTTCTTCAAAACAACTGGCATTGGATGGCTCCACCAGGCCGAAAGCCAAGGCGTCGTGGGGCACGGCATTTTTTATCACAATATCATCGAGGTGGAAAGCTGCCAGGCTATTGGCTTCCTGACCATTAGTGGCATAAAAGGCCACCCGGATAAGCTGATCAGCAAACTGACCCAGGTCAAAATCGTAATACTGGGGAATCCAGCTGGGCTGATTGGAGAATTTGAACGTATGTACCACATGCTCAAAGTTGAAATCGCTGGTTGAAACCAGCACGCTGATGCTGTCGTTGTAGCTTAGGTTTCCCTGGCTGGGATCGTTCCATATGCGGCTTAGTGCGGCCATAAAGGTAATTTTGGTGGATTCGGAAGCCACAAATGGCGGACTGATGATCCATTCATCTTTTAGCCCGACGTAGTCGAAAGTAACGGAAGCAGTGGCCGAGCCATAGAGCACATCGGCACGATACCAGGCCCCGTTCATAATCTGTGGGGTACCAACACCTTTGCCTTCGAGCCAGCCGGGATACACCTCGGGGAGGTTTACCCCGTAAAAAAGCTCAAAATCAATGTTCATAGGTAATGGCATTGCCCCATTTGGCTCTTGCCCAAGGGCAAAAGAGACTAGAAAAAAAGTAAACAAAAGGGTAATGGTAGATTTTTTCATAGGAGGTAAAATTATGGTTAGAAAAATGGTTCTAAAAATCAAAATTAGGGCAATTTTAACAGAGTTTTTGTACTATTTTCCTTAACAAACCAAAAAAGTGAAGCAATGACCGACAAAAAACGCCAGGCAACAGGTAATTGCAGACTAACAGCCTAAGTCTTTATGCAGCAATTCTAAAAAATTTCTAAAACGGATACCCGATACCCAGATTGAAGATAAGATTTTGGCGGCGCCAGTCTTTTTTAAATGGCTCGATAGGCTGAAAAAAACTCCCTGTGTCCCAGGGCAGGGCCAGCGGAAATGCGAAGTCGAAGCGCAGCACGAAGATGGAGGCATCGATGCGCAAGCCGGTGCCGGCCCCAATGGCTATTTGTTTATAAAAGCTGTCCCAGCGGAATTCTCCTCCCGGCGTTTTTTCGTCCTCATCCAACCGCCAGATGTTGCCGGCATCCACAAAGAAGGCCCCTTTAAAAATCCTGGTAATATCGAAACGGTATTCAAGGCTGAATTCCAGCTTTACTTCACCGGTTTGGTGAATATTGAAGCGGCCTTGCAGTGAGTCGGGCGACTGATAGGTGCCGGGGCCCAGTGAGCGGGGATGAAAGGCCCGGATGCTGTTTGACCCGCCAATATTGAACTGCTTCAGGTAAGGCAGTGTTTGTGAATTGCCGTAAGGAACGCCCAGCCCGGCGATAAACCGGGTTGCCAGGCGCTTGCCGCCGCTGAGCTGCCGCAAAAACGACACATCAGAAAAATACACCTTGCGGAAACGCCGGAAATGGAACAGATGGATGATAAGCGGGATGGCAACGGCCAGCAACGCAAACAAAAATGCCCGGTAAACAAATTGCATGTATCAGTTTTTCGAGCGGTCTTTTAATAAACTACGCAAAGTTAGGCTTAATTGTTTAAGGGAAGGAAAAACAAAATTAGCAACCAAAAACTGCCAACAAGCAGGTGTTAATTTTTTTTAACAGAAAAATCCGACGCTTTGGTTATTTTTTCATAGGTTTGTCAGGTTAGCATGATGAAAGAATAGTATGACTGCAACTGCAAATATTGCGGTAATGGCTGGTTTTTCGTTGCGAAAAATCCAGTTAAACATCGATAAAATCAAACAAACAACAATTATTTGAAAACTTTATATAATTTTATAGCGTAAACAAGAAAGTAGGTTTTTGAACCAAAGCAGAAGGGTACAATAGCAGTTCTGTATTTGAATTCTCTAAGGCAATTAACCATCATAAAAAAATCAGTATTATGAAAAGTGGCAAATGTATTTTCAAAAAAAGTCTCAGCGTATTAGCCTTGACCGTAATGGTAACTCTCTCTCTTAAAGCATGTAGCAAAGATGAATATCCTACAGGTACTATTAAAGTGACCACAGCAAAATCTACAGTGGGCTTTACTTTCAGAATCCCGAAAGATTCCCAGAATCTTACCATTGATTGGGGGGATGGCAAAAAAAGCAATGTGAATGACGCTACTTATGATGTCCTATTGAATGAGTTTCGTGAGCTACTTTTTTCTCACGAATATTCCAACACTACCGAACGCACCATTGTTATCTCGGGTTCAATTACGGACTTCAATTGCAGAGGCATGCAAGTAACCCATTTGGATTTAAGCAGGATTAAAACACTGGTATCATTGGATTGCAGCGAAAATATATTAACCGCACTGGATGTGAGTACCAACACCGCACTAAATCGTTTGGAGTGCGACTTTAATCAATTAACCACTTTGGATGTGAGTAAAAATAAATCTCTGTCGCTTTTATCTTGTGTGGCTAATCAGTTAACAGCCCCTGCTTTAAACAACCTGTTCAGGACACTACCATATAAGCGAGGATTAGAATACAACGAGGGGGAAGCTGGTTTTATTTTTATATCGCACCGTAATCCGGGTCCTTTAGACAATCCCGGAGTATGGGATTGCGACCACAGTATTGCTGAGGAAAAGGGATGGATATTTATGACACTTAGGCATTAATTATAAGATTCATTATTATGATTAAGAAGTACACCCTAAAATTTATTTTCGTTGTATCAATTGCGTTCTTATTACCTGTTACCCTGTTTTCACAAATGGCAGTTGTGGGATATGCCGATGGTAAAAAGTATGTTAATGCGAATAACTATACGAGTTTTCCTTCAAACGAACAATTAGACAGGCTTACCCACGTAATTGCGAGCGATATAGGTTGCATGGATGATGGACGATTGTTCACAGGCAAGCTGCCTGATTTTTGGGAAAGCGCTCCCCCTTCGAACTACATTTGGAACGGTAGCAAGAACAAATGGTTAGCAAGCCTAATAAACAAGGCTCACGCGAAAGGTGTAAATGCAAGTATAAGTGTAGGTGGAGATTATTTTCCACAAGCTACAAATAGCACAAACATCAATACTTTTGTTAGCAATATTGTAAATTTTGTGAATGTACATGGTTTTGATGGGGTTGATATTAATTGGGAATATCCTGGTGATTCTCTTGAATGGAGTCAGTGTATTGCGCTTTTGCAGGCCCTAAAGGATAATTTGCCGGTAAAAAGAATAACAATAGCTCTTTCGCATTCCAGACATGTATACAACAATTACACACATGTTCCACAGCAAATTTTGAGCATTGCAGACGGTCTCTACCTCATGACGTATGATGAAGGTGATTGGCCAAACCATTCCGATGTAGCAGAATCAATAGATGCTATTAATGAATGGATAACCTGGGGTACTCCAACATGTGCACAGAAAAAGAAATTATTCCTGGGTAGTGCGTTTTATGGATGGCATCCGGTTGTCGATGGTGAAAGAGTATCCTATCGTGATTATATTCTTAACAATGATACCAGGTGGTACAGCAACCCCGGCGATTTACCCGCAGATGTGAGAGACAAGGCTATCCATACGCGCGATAATGGATTTGGAGGTGTGTTTATTTGGGAATTGGGATACGATTTGCCTGCTAATGATTCGCAGTCGTTGTTAAAAGCGATAGATGATGTCAGGCCTTCCCTCTCCGGCCCCTCCATTGTATGCAACTCGTGGGTCAGTTATATTGTTGACAATCTTCCCCAGGGAACAACAGTAAGCTGGGATAAAAGCGAGAACCTGGTTCGCTCGGATAAAATGGGTCCGTTTTCTTTCCAGGTTCGGGCTGCCAGCCCTGCCGCTAATGGCCCGGGCTGGGTAAAAGCCATTATATCCGGATCGTGCGATACCGTAA
>JAHYJD010000214.1 GCA_019429365.1 Bacteroidales bacterium
AATCAGGCTGATCGTAGTCTCAGCCGCAGCCTCAACCAATCAACCAATCAACCTATCAACCAATCAACTTATCAACCAATCAACTTATCAACCAATCAACTTATCAACCAATCCCCCCCCCTGATCCCCGCTTGGCCACTGCGCGATGAAAGGTTTTAAATTCCTAAAAATCAATCGTAGTAAAGCTGGTTTCTCTGCTCTCTTAGCCTGGTATCATTTATGTATTCATCGTAATCCATCTGCTTGTCTATCATGCCCCTGGGCCCGATTTCAATAATGCGGTTGCATACGGTTTGGATAAATTTCTGGTCGTGCGACGACATGAGAATATTGCCTTTAAACTTGATAAGCGTATTATTGAAAGCCTGGATGGATTCCAGGTCGAGGTGGTTGGTGGGATTGTCAAGAAGCATTACGTTGGCATTGCGCACCATCATGCGGGCTATCATACAACGTACCTTTTCACCTCCCGAAAGCACATTGGCCTTTTTATAAATGTCCTCTCCCGAAAAAAGCATTTTACCCAGATACCCCCTCAGGTAAAGCTCGGAGGTGTCTTCGGTATACTGTGCCAGCCAATCGACCAGTGAAAGATCATTATCAAAAAGGTGATCGTACTCAAGTGGAAGATATGCTTTGAGAATGGTCTGACCCCACGTAAAAGTACCGCCATCGGCCTGCTCATGCCCTTTCAGGATTTTAAACATTGCCGTCATGGCACGGGTATCTCTTGAGAGGAAGGCCACTTTGTCGTCTTTTTGAAGGGTAAAACTCAGGTCGCTGAAAACCAGGTGTCCGTTTATGCTTTTCTTTAATTTGCTTACTTCAAGGATGTTGTTGCCGGGTTCGCGTTCCGGGGTGAAAATGATGCCCGGGTACTTACGGGTTGAAGGTTTTATTTCTTCAATGTTCAGCTTCTCGATCATCTTCTTACGGCTGGTGGTCTGTTTCGACTTTGACGCGTTGGCACTGAAGCGTGCAATAAATTCCTGTAATTCTTTCTTGCGGTCTTCTGCCTTTTTGTTATGCGCCATTTGCTGTCGCAGGGCAAGCTGGCTTGATTCGTACCAAAAGGAATAATTCCCGGCGAACATCTGAATTTTGTTGAAGTCAATATCTACAATGTGGGTGCAAATGGAGTCAAGAAAGTGCCGGTCGTGCGACACCACCAAAACCGTATTTTCAAAATTGGCAAGATAGTTTTCCAGCCAGTTTACGGTGTCAAGGTCAAGGTCGTTGGTGGGCTCATCCAGCAGTAGATTATCCGGTTTACCAAAAAGGGCATGTGCCAGCAGCACCTTAACCTTTTCTTTTCCTTCAAGTTCGCTCATGAGTTTGTGGTGCAGGCT
>JAHYJD010000215.1 GCA_019429365.1 Bacteroidales bacterium
ATTCTTTGGTTTTTTAACAAAAAAACGTATTTTTAAAAAATCAAAAAAAGCGGGAGGGATTATGCTGGTTAAGACCTTTGGAAGTGCTGTGCATGGCGTGAGCGCCACCACCATTACGGTGGAAGTGGATGTGGGGCAGGGGGTAAACTTTTTCATGGTGGGCCTGCCCGACAGCGCCGTGAAGGAAAGCCACCACCGCATCGACACCGCCCTGAAGTATAACGGACTAAAAATCCCCGGTAAACGCATCGTGGTAAACATGGCTCCGGCCGACATCCGCAAGGAAGGCTCGGCTTACGACCTCACCATCGCCATTGGCATCCTGGCAGCCAGCGGGCAAATTGGCGCCGATAAGGTGGGCGAATATGTGATCATGGGCGAACTCTCGCTCGATGGCAGCCTGCAACCCATTAAAGGGGCCTTGCCCATTGCCATCAAAGCCCGCGAAGAAGGTTTTAAGGGCTTTATCCTGCCCGCCCAAAATGCCCGCGAAGCAGCCGTGGTGAACAAGCTCGATGTGCATGGCGTAGAGAACATACGGCAGGTCATCGACTTTTTCAATGGCGAGGCCGAGCTGGAAAAAACCGAGGTCAACACCCGCGAAGAATTCTTTTCTAAACTTAATGATTACGAATTTGATTTCTCCGACGTAAAAGGCCAGGAAAACATTAAACGTGCTTTCGAAGTGGCGGCAGCTGGAGGCCATAACCTCATTATGATCGGGCCGCCCGGCTCAGGAAAGACCATGCTGGCCAAACGCTTGCCTGGCATTTTGCCACCGCCCACGCTGAAAGAAGCCCTTGAAACCACCAAGATTCACAGCGTGGCCGGTCGCCTCGGAAAGAACGCCTCCTTGCTGCCTGTCAGGCCGTTCAGAAGTCCGCACCATACAATTTCAGACGTCGCCCTGGTCGGTGGCGGGTCTTTTCCACAGCCGGGGGAAATCAGTTTGGCGCACAATGGGGTGTTGTTTCTGGATGAGTTGCCCGAGTTTAAGCGTACGGTGCTGGAGGTGCTGCGCCAACCCCTCGAAGACCGTGTGATGACCGTGAGCCGCGCCAAGTTCAGCGTGCAGTATCCTGCAAGTTTTATGCTCGTGGCAAGCATGAACCCCTGTCCCTGCGGGTATTACAACCATCCGGAGAAAGACTGTGTTTGTGCGGCAGGAATGGTGCAGAAATACCTGAACCGTATTTCCGGTCCGCTGCTCGATCGTATCGACATTCATGTGGAAGTGACCCCGGTGCCCTTCAAAGAGCTGAGCGAGTTGCGCTCTTCCGAGAAAAGTGCAGAGATCCGCGAGCGGGTAATACGGGCACGCGAGATTCAGGAAGAGCGTTACCAGGACTTCGATGGCATTTATTGCAACGCCCAGATGAAT
>JAHYJD010000216.1 GCA_019429365.1 Bacteroidales bacterium
GCTCTTCCGATCTATACCCAAAAAAAACGAATCGTTATTATCGGTGGCGGATTTGCAGGCCTTGAACTGGCTAAGAAATTATGCACCAAACCCTTTCAACTGGTACTGCTGGACAAAAACAATTATTACCAGTTCCAGCCTTTGCTTTACCAGATTGCCACGGCCGGACTGGAGCCGGGGTCGGTTTCTTTCCCCTTGCGCAAATTTTTCCAGAAATACAAAAACGTACACTTTCGGGTAGCTGAAGTATTACGCATTCAATCCGACACCCGGCAGGTTATTACTGATATCGGAAGCATTGATTACGATTATTTGGTACTTGCCACCGGTGCCACAAACAATTTTTTCGGACTGGAAAATATTCAGAAGAATGCCCTGTCGATGAAATCGGTTACCGATGCCATCTATATCAGGAACTATATTTTAAGCAACTTTGAAAAAGCACTCAACGAAACCCAACCCGATAAAATAAGCAGCTACCTGAATATTGCCATTGCCGGTGGCGGCCCCACGGGGGTTGAGCTGGCAGGAGCACTGGCCGAAATGAAAAAGTATGTTTTTAACAAAGACTATCCCCAACTGGATCTGAGCCTGATGTCAATCAGGGTGTTTGAAGGTTCGGGTGCCCTGTTATCAGGCATGTCGTCATATGCTTCCAAACATGCAAGACGACACCTGGAAAAATTAGGGGTGGAAGTATTTTTAAATGCCCGGGTGCAGGATTATGACGGTGAGAATGTAATACTGGCAGATGGAAAAACCTTCAGTGCCAGAACTTTGGTATGGGCCACCGGCGTAGCTGCCGCGAAACCTGATGGCTTTGCACACCATACCGTGGGCAGGGGCCTGAGAGTACAGGTTGACCGCCAGAACCGGGTGGCAGGCTACGATAATATCTTTGCCATTGGCGATGTATGCAGCATGCAAACCCCGAAATACCCCAACGGGCATCCACAGGTAGCGCAGGTGGCTCTGCAACAGGGAAAGTTGCTTGCAAAAAACTTCCCCAGGCTTATGCACAACAAACCTTTACAGGATTTTGAATACAAAAATAAAGGATCCATGGCTACCGTGGGGCGCAACCTGGCTGTGGCCGACCTGCCCTGGTTCAAGCTGAGCGGGTTTGTGGCATGGGCACTCTGGTCGGTTATTCACCTTCTCAGTATCGTGGGAGCCAAAAACAAGTTCTCGGTCCTTATCAACTGGATGTACCGCTATTTTACTTATGACCAGTCACTGCGATTATTAATAAGGCACAAAACATCCCATAGGCCTGTTGTTTTATCCCCGATCTATACCACTGTAGCGGAGGGAACAATGATAAAAGAAAATCAAGCATAACAAAATCATCTTTAATCCAAATTCCATCATT
>JAHYJD010000112.1 GCA_019429365.1 Bacteroidales bacterium
GAATTTTTAATAGGTTTGATTTGGGATTAAAAAAAGAAACAAAAGCATGCAAAAGGGTTTGGGGCAAAATAAAAAAGGCATCCGAATTTTCGAATGCCTTTTCACCTTTCAATACAAACCTTATTGTCCCAGGTATGCTTTCAGCAGTTTGCTCCTGGAAGTGTGCTTCAGCCTTCTGATGGCTTTTTCTTTGATTTGGCGGACGCGCTCGCGTGTGAGGTCGAACTTGGCGCCAATCTCGTCGAGGGTCAGGCCATGGTTCATGCCAATCCCAAAATAAAGGTTAATAACATCCCTTTCTTTCTCGGTAAGGGTGGCCAGCGAACGCTGTATCTCTCTTGCCAGCGATTCATGAATGAGGCTGGAGTCGGCATTGGGCGAGTCCTGGTTAATGTATACATCGAGCAGGCTGGCATCCTCGCCCTGCACCAAGGGAGCATCAACCGACACATGGTGGGTTGAAATACGGAATGACTCGGCAATTTTATCTTCGTGCAGGTCGAGGGCTTCGGCCAGCTCTTCTGTTGAAGGGGGCCTTTCGAACTTTTGCTCGAGCCTCGATGCTTCTTTCTTAATCTTGTTAAGAGAACCCACCTGGTTGAGTGGAAGACGTACGATGCGCGACTGTTCGGCCAGGGCCTGCAAAATAGATTGCCTGATCCACCATACCGCATAAGAAATGAACTTAAAACCACGGGTCTCGTCGAAGCGCTTGGCCGCCTTAATCAAACCGAGGTTGCCCTCGTTGATCAGGTCGGGCAGGCTAAGGCCCTGGTTCTGGTATTGCTTCGCAACCGAAACCACAAAGCGAAGGTTGGCCTTGGTCAGCTTTTCAAGGGCTGCCTGGTCGCCTTGTTTGATTCGCTGCGCCAGCTGAACTTCCTCCTCAGCAGTGATCAAAGGCACCTTGCCTATTTCCTGAAGATACTTGTCCAACGACGCGGTGTCGCGGTTGGTAATGGATTTAGAAATCTTTAATTGTCTCATGAATGATTATGTGGTTATTTGCTAAGTAGCATATTGGGCCTGGTACACAAAAAGGGGGGCAAAAAGGTGCACAAAGGTACAAAAAATATTTCGGAATTGCAAGTCCTGAATTTACTTGATTCCCATTCCGTAATAAGCCCTTTGTCCGTTAGGATAAATACCCTCTACCAGTATACCTCCCGATTTGCCAGAGAGCAACCTGGAAAGCTCTTGCGGGCTGCCAACAGGCTGACGATCGATCTGGGTAATAATAAATCCGTTGCGAATACCGGCATTTGCAAAAAGCCCGTTTCGTGTTACACTCACAACGCGCACCCCTTGATTAATGTTCAATCGGCTCAGCTCTTCGGCCGAAACCGCTTCAAAACTTGCACCAAGTCGCTCAGTATTGGCACTCTGATCGGCAGTTACCACAGAATATTCACCATACACATTCCGCAGCCGGGCCCGGGTCTCACGTTCGCGGCCATCGCGTATGTATTTCACCAACACTTCATCGCCGGGGCGTTTGCGGCCCACTGTTTCAACCAGTTCGCTGGGGTTGCGGATGGAGATATTGTCAATACCTACAATCAGGTCGCCTTCCTTCAGGCCGGCATTTTCGCCAGCGCTTCCTGATTCGACCCGGGTAACATAAGCTCCGCGAAACACACCCAACCCAAGTTCTTCAGCCTGGCGGCTGTTGAGTTCAACAATATTTACCCCCAGCATACCGCGCTGCACCTGTCCGAACTCAAGCAAGTCGGCCAGCACTTTCTTGGCAATATTGGAAGGAATGGCAAAAGAATAGCCGGTAAAGGAGCCTGTTTGCGAAGCAATGGCCGCATTGATTCCGATCAGTTCGCCATGGGTGTTGACCAGGGCCCCGCCACTGTTACCACGATTCACGGCAGCATCGGTCTGAATGAAAGACTCAATGGCCGTATCCCCGCCAAGGATATTGATATTGCGGCCCTTGGCACTAATAATGCCCGCAGTGACTGTAGAAGTAAGGTTGAAGGGATTCCCAACGGCAAGTACCCACTCCCCTACCCGGGCTTCGTCAGAATCGCCGAAACCAAGGAAAGGCAGGCCTTCCTGTTCTATTTTTATAAGGGCCAGGTCAGTGGTGGGGTCGGTGCCAATGATCCGTGCTTCAAAAACGCGGTTATCGTTCAATGTCACCTCCACGGTGTTGGCTTCAGATACCACGTGGTTATTGGTGATAATGTATCCATCCTGGCTGATGATAACCCCGCTCCCAGTTGCCACGATAGACTGACTGGGTTCGCGGCGACGCGGGCCGAAAAAGAACTCGCGGAACGGATCGGGAAGATCAAAATAGTCATCGTACACTCTGCTTTTGCGCTCGTAGGAAGTGCGAATATGCACCACGGAGTTTACCGTCATTTCCGCTACAAGGGTAAAATCGGGCAAGGTGGTTGGCAACTGTGTCATATATCTGGCCAGGGTGGCCGGAGGGGCATCAAGCACGCCTGAGTGCGTCAATACTTTGGCGGATTCACTTGGTTTATTGAAAAAATAATGATTGAGGCCCAGGGTAAGTACACTACCCAGAATGGCTGCAAAAAAAAAGCTCCAGAATCTTTTCATAGCTAGGGTTTTTCGTTTAAATTAACAATTTGAATGCCTGCTTTGTTTTACAACATTGGATTTTCAGAGACAAAGCACAAAAAGGCCAGTTCTTTTTTTCCGGAAATTTTTGCAAAATATATGCCTAATGGCTTATTGAAAATCTTAATAATATTTAAAATCTACATACATCAAACGAAGGCTGCTGTGAAAAGTTTTTTCCAGGCCCGTTAAAAAAAGTTAAGCCTTGATCCTGAATTGCTTTGGCGTTTTTGCACTGATCGGCAGTGCCTGCCGGAAGTGCCTTATTTTTTGTAATTTTACCTTATCAATTGAATATTCATGCAATCCCGGAATAAAAAATCGAATTATACTTTTTCCTATGTCATCATGGGGCTAATCCTTGGTTTTTTTCTGGGGTCAGGTATTGTTTACTGGTATTCGAACCGACAAAATGACAGTATCTTTGCCAACAACCTCTGGGATTACCTGGCCGGCCTTTTTCAGGGTAGTGAAAACACCAGCACTTATTTAATTTCCAGCACTGAATTGCCCCCTCCAGCCCGGCCATCGGCATCGCCACAAAATGACCAAACGGTCCTCGCTGATGTTATGAGTGAAACAAATACGGCGGATTCGCTCCTTACCGAAGGATTTGATTTTGAAGCCCCAGGTGCTTTCGCAGAAAGCAATACTGCGGCAGATTCTTTACTAATCCTGGAAGAACAGCCAGCCGAATTTCAAGACGCCAACCGGGATGCTGATTCAGACGAAGAAAACCAGGAGCCTTCTCCTCAGCAACCTATCCGCATTGCACAAGACAAATTGCTCTTCATACGGGCCTTTAGCCTGCCTTCAAAAAAAACCGAAACGGTGCAAACCCAAGCCATGAGGCAGCTCGACTCATTGCTGGGTAACAATCCCCAGCGCCCTGCTCCAGAGAACATTATGTTGGTTGAATTCTGGAAATCTCCACTCAACTATCGCGGGTATAAAATGTCGCACAACAAACTGGTGGTCTACGGATTTGATCAAATGGAATCATTCAGTCTGCATTCCGATGGAAAAAATTTCTTCATTAAATATTTTGATAATTATTATCCGGTAAGCCTCACTATGGATTTCAAACCGCTTATTTCCATGGCAGAACCTGCTGTTCCGGAAGAAAACCTTGAATCATGGCCCTGACTTTTTACAAATTTCATGGCGCCGGCAACGACTTCATCATTATCGATGACCGTAACGGCGAATTTAAAGAACAGGTAAAAGAGCCCCAAAGCCACATTTATCAGCTTTGTCGCCGCCACTTTGGCATTGGAGCTGATGGTCTAATGCTGCTTCGAGCCGCAGACGATGCTGATTTTGAAATGCTGTACTTCAATCGCGACGGCCACCCCGGAACCATGTGCGGCAATGGCGGGCGCTGTATGGTAGCTTTTGCCGAAAGCCTGGGCATCATAGGCGAGAAAACCACCTTCAAAGCCTCCGACGGACTGCACGAAGCCAGCATTAACCACAAGGGCATCGACACCTGGGACATCTCCTTAAAAATGAATGATGTAAACACCATTAAGGGCCATGGCCGGGAGTTTGCGCTCGACACGGGCTCGCCCCACCTGGTGCTTTTTTCCGAGAATATTCCTGAAAAGGATGTTCAGGCTGAGGGACGCGACATTCGCTACTCCCCCACTTTTGCCAGGGAAGGCATCAATGTAAATTTTGCCGAAGTACTCGACAAGTCGACCCTGCGGATGCGCACTTATGAGCGGGGCGTAGAAAATGAAACCCTTGCCTGCGGTACCGGTGCCACAGCGGTGGCCCTGGCGGCATGGGCTGCTGGTTTTCAGAACGAAAACCACGAATACCGATTGCTGGTTCCCGGTGGCGAGCTGCGTGTAAGCTTCTGCCCACCGCGAGGAAACAACAAAAGCTTTACCGACATCTGGCTCAGCGGCCCCGCCGCAAAAGTATTTTCGGGCTCCATAGAAATTTAACCAAAACTACCGATATGCTAAAAGGAGAGAATGTATTGCTCAGACCAGTTGAAATAAAGGACGTTGACTCGCTTTACCACTGGGAAAACGATCCGGAGAACTGGCTGGTAAGCAACACCATTACACCCTTTTCCAAATTTTTTCTTGAACAGTATGTGGTGGGTGCACAAAACGACATTTATGCAGACCGCCAGCTTCGGCTGATTATTGAAGACCACGAAGGCAGAACCTGCGGTGCCATTGATTTGTTCGACTTCGACCCCCACCATCGCCGCGCAGGCATCGGCATTCTGATCGAAGCAGAATCACGCGGGAAGGGCCTTGGCACCGAAGCCCTGCAGCTGGTGATCGACTATGCTGCCAACACCCTCAACCTGCATCAGTTGCATTGCACCATCGATCACGACAATGAAAGGAGCCTCAGCTTGTTTAAAAAAATGGGCTTCGAACTTTCCGGTAACCGCAAGCACTGGACCTGGCGCCCCGATGGGTGGATGGATGAGCATTTCCTGCAGCTCATTCTGAAAAAGGATTGAACCGCCAGCAAAATTTATCGTTAATCCTAACGTTACAATTCTTCAGGAAAACCAACCTTCATCTATGGTCAAAAGAAAAAACAAGGCTCTTTTTAAGAAAATACTCGCCTTCGCCGGCGCTTTGTTTCTGATAGGCGCATTGGTGGCGGGTTACCTTGCTTATGTAACCATCCTCAAGCCCAATGTGGATATCGGCCCCGAATACACCCATTTTTTCATACCTACAGGCAGCACCTTTGAAGATGTGAAGGAGGCCTTGCTTGCCGAAGGTATTGTGGAAAACGAAAAGACTTTTCAGTGGCTGGCCGAAAAGAAAAGATACACGAACAGGGTGCTGCCCGGACGCTACCGTATTTACGACGATATGGGCAACAACGAGCTCATCAACCTGCTGCGCTCCGGAGTGCAGGACCCGGTGAATGTAACTTTCAACAATATACGCACCAAAGAACAGCTGGCCGGGGTGGTAGCTGGTTACATTGAGGCCGACTCGCTTTCCATCATAAATTTACTCGGCGATGCCGAAACCATGCAGGAGTATGGCCTTACCACCGAAACGGCCGTGTTGCTTTTCATCCCCAACACCTACGAATTTTTCTGGAACACATCGGCACAGCAGCTGCTTAACCGCATGAACCGTGAGCACAACGCCTTCTGGACCCGTCGCCGTTTGCAGCAGGCCGAGAAAATCGGCATGACACCCATAGAGGTGGCCATTATGGCCAGCATAGTGCGCCAGGAAACCAGCAAAAGAGACGAAATGGCGACTATTGCCGGCGTGTATGTAAACCGCATCAAACGCAACATTCCGCTCCAGGCTGACCCCACCGTGGTGTTTGCTGTGGGCGACTTTACCATTAACCGCGTGCTCAACCGCCACCTCGCCATCGACTCGCCATACAACACCTACAAATACCCTGGCTTACCCCCAGGCCCCATAAGCCTGCCCGAACCCTACATTATTGATGCCGTGCTCAACTACGAAGATCACGAATATGTGTTTTTTTGCGCCCGTGACGATTTCTCGGGATATCACGCTTTCGCGAAAACCTATTCGGAGCATCTGCAAAATGCCAGGCGCTACCAACGAGCCCTCAACGAGCGACGCATTATGCAATAAGGCTTGTCCCATTTTACCAGGCTGTGCAGCCTGTGGTATGTCATTCTTTTTTACCTTTGGGGATAAATAGACGACACCTATGACACAGATCAAGTTTGGAACCGACGGTTGGCGTGCGGTTATCGCCAAGGAATTTACCACCGACAACGTTGCTCGCGTTGCTAAAGCCACTGCCCGCTGGGCGCTCAGTCAGCAAGCCGATCCCGTCATTGTTGTGGGGCACGACTGCCGCTTCGGTGGCGAGCTCTTTGCCGAAGTCACCGCCAAAGTGCTGGCCAGCCATAATATTAAAGTATATCTTGCCAGCGGATTCGTTTCCACGCCCATGATCTCGCTTGGTGTGCTTCACCACAAAGCTTTCCTTGGGGTTGTCATTACGGCCAGCCACAACCCGCCCGAGTACAATGGATATAAGCTGAAAGGCCACTTTGGCGGGCCCTTGCTAGAAGAAGACATTCGCGAAGTTGAAACTTATATTCCTGACACCAACCCCCACGACTTGGATGAAATCAGCCTGGAGGCCTTGGTGGAAAAAGGTTTGGTGGAATACACCGACCTGGAAACCATGTATTGCAACTACCTGGAAGAAAAGTTCGACCTCAAGGCCATGCGTGAATCGAAATGGAACTTTGCCTTCGACGCCATGTACGGTTCGGGCCAAAACGTGATGCGACGCCTGTTTCCCGACATTACCCTATTGCATTGTGAGCGCCAGCCTTTGTTCGACGGCATCCCCCCGGAGCCCCTCCTGAAAAACCTGCAGGAGTTCGCTGAAGTGATACGCCTGGCAGAAGACATTGACTGTGGCCTGGCCATTGATGGCGATGCAGACCGTACCGCCTTGTTCGACAATAAGGGCAACTACATCGACTCCCACCACGTGATCCTCCTGCTCATTCATTACCTGCACCATTACAAGAACCTCAGCGGCAAGGTGGCCACAGGCTTCTCCTCCACCGTAAAAATCAACCGCCTGTGCGACCATTACAGCCTGCCCCTCGAAATCGTCAAGATTGGTTTTAAGCACATTGCCGGCCTCATGCTCGAAGAAGACATCCTGGTGGGAGGTGAAGAGTCGGGCGGCATTGCCGTAACAGGCCACATCCCTGAAAGAGACGGCATTTACAACGGGTTGGTTATGTGGGAGGCCATGGTAAAAACCGGTAAGAGCCTGCGCGAATTCATCGACGAGGTGTATGCCATCACCGGCAGCTTCGCCTTTGAGCGCTCCGACCTGCGTCTGGAAGAAGCCGACAAGGACCGCATTGTGGCCAACTGCGAAACAAAGGTTTACAGCGAGTTCGGCCCCTGGAAGGTACTGCATGAGGAGAATCTCGACGGCTTCAAGTATTATTTCAGCGACAGCCAATGGTTTATGATACGCCCCTCGGGCACCGAACCCGTGCTGCGCACCTATGCCGAAGGCCACAACCGCGAGGAAGCACTGGCCATACTGCAGGCTGGCTACGACACCATCATGCAAAAAGACTAACCTTGCGGGCAAGCTTCAATTTACTGGCTTTTATGATTATCCTGGCTGTTTTTCTTGCCCCTTTCGGGGGAAAGGCAGCCAAGCCCGACAGCATTGCAAGCCCACAAAACACTGGCGGAATGAATCCACGCCGCATTCACCTTGTGGCAGGCACACAGCTGGTGGGTTACAGCACTGCCTTGTTGGTGCTGAATCAGGCATGGTATAAGGATTACCCAAGAACGAGCTTTCATTTTCACGACGATTTGCCCGACTGGTTTCAGCAGGATAAGCTGGGCCATGTATCGGCCACCTACCATTTGGGGCGCCTAAGTGCAGCCAGCTTCAGGTGGGCCGGCATGAGCAATACTGGCAGCGCCTGGGTAGGCGCCATGTCGGGTCTGGCTTTTCTCACTGCCGTGGAAATTCTGGATGGCTTTTCGGCAGAGTGGGGCGCCAGTGTTTCCGACATGGCTGCCAACGCCATCGGGGCAGGCACCTTCCTCGCCCAGCAACTAAGCTGGGAAGAGCAGCGCATAGTACTGAAATATTCATATCACGAAAGTGGGCAGGCGAAATACCGGCCCAACCTGCTTGGCAGCAACCTGCCCGAAAAAATGCTGAAAGATTATAACGGACAAACCTTCTGGCTGTCGTTAAACATAAAATCCTTGCTGGCGCCAGAGAGCCTTTTGCCCAATTGGCTGAATCTGGCCGTTGGCCATGGTGCAACGGGCATGCTGGGCAGCCGTTCAAACCCACCCTATTACAATGGCCAAGCATTGCCCCAGTTGGTGCGCCACCGGCAATGGTACCTGGCACCCGACATCGACTTCAGCCGCATTCCGGTACAAAATCCTTTTCTGAAAACCTTGCTCAACGGGCTCAATTTTATTAAAATGCCTGCACCTGCCCTGGAATATAACAGTGTGCAGGGCCTGCGCTTCCATTGGCTGTTTTTCTAATAATTTCGCATTTTTTTGCGCATATCCATTTTGATGTTGAACGCATTTGGATATTTTTTTACTTTTAGCCTA
>JAHYJD010000217.1 GCA_019429365.1 Bacteroidales bacterium
AGAAAAGCATTTGAAAGAAATAATAAAGCGCCCAGCCAACAATGATGGCATAAAAGAAACTTATTGCCGTGGCCACGAACACCACGAAGGCGCCCATCCAGGCAAAGCGCTTCCCCATCCCTTTTACAAATGAGCCCACCACGCCGAAGCGGTACTTGCGACCGATCAAGTATTCGGCAATGATCAGGGGCACGCTCCAAAGAAACAGAAATATGATCCATGCCAGGATGAGTGCGCCGGCGCCTTCATCGCCCCCGTTTTGGGCGGCGATGCGCGGGAAGCGCCAGATGTTGCCGGTACCCACGGCAATGCCAAGTGCGCTGAGCAGGAGGCCTGCCCGGGTACTGAAACGCTGCTGTACGGAACTGTCGGCGGGCATTATTTGCAGTTTTGGAAGTTTAATGAATAATCGAGCTAATGTAAAAAAAATAATTGTGAATGGTAGCCGGAATTTATTAGTTTTGAGGCCTTTTGTCAGTATTGGCAGGCTTTCCGCTTTAGCGGAAAAATTCTTTAATACTGAAGGAAATCGAATACTTATGATCAAAAACCATATTTAACAAACTTATATTCCTTTTCAATCCATGAAGCATAGATTTTTCCTGCTACTGATTTCGCTGTTTTTTTCAGCCACCCTTCATGCCCAGCCGGTGGCCAGCTATGGCCAAAACGACAAGGACGCGCTGATCAAAGCCCTTCACGGGATATCAGAAGCCACCATTACCGACTGGATGCACATACTGATAGCACCCGAAATGCGCGGGCGCCTTGCCGGCGATATTGGCTACGACCGCTCTGCACAATGGGCGGCAGAAGAATTGCAAGGCTGGGGCCTGAAGCCTTTAGCGCCCATTGGAAGCTACTACCAGGAGTTTCTGCAGCCATACACCCTGGTAAAGGACCAAGGGCATTTGCAGTTGAAGACACGCATCGGAAGGCAAACCATCAGCAAACCCTTTGAATTTGCCACCGACTACTGGCCCAGCGGGCTTTCGGGAAGCGGTGAACTGGAAGCGGAAGTGGTGTATGTGGGGCATGGCATCACGGCACTTAATATGGATTATGACGATTATGCCAGCATAGACGTAAGGGGCAAGATCGTGATCGTGGAACTGGGCTCGCCCTATACCGGCACTTCGCCCGACACCCTTGAAATGTGGTACCCCTATGCCCAGACCGATTATAAAATTGAAAATGCAGCCAAACACGGCGCCAAAGGGATGCTGATGGCCTACATGGCTGCCAACCCAAGGCCAACGGTGCTGCCCGGCTTTCTTTACCTTAGCGTGGCCGACCATGTGGTGGAAGAATTTCTGGCAGGTACCGGCAAGGAACTCAAAACCGTGCGCGAGCAAATCAAAA
>JAHYJD010000113.1 GCA_019429365.1 Bacteroidales bacterium
GTGTCACGATCGGCTTGGTTGGTATCAATGGAAGCTGTTTTCGCTTCAAGCTCAATTTTTGCAGTGGAAAAATCCTGACCTTCGGTTTCAGCACTAACTGAAAATTCCCGAAAATAACCGGTAACGGTGGTGATCATCAGATGCTTTACCTTAAATTGGATTTCGCTGTGGGTTGGGTCTGCAGCCCATTTTGTTATTGACATAGCTTAAGATTTTATTATTAAAGTTTTGGTTTCCTAGGTTAACACTTAAATATGCAAATTGTTGAATGTTTTAGCAGAAATTATTAAACAAACCAAATTTCTTACATTTGCACAAAACCAAAAATTATGAAACGAGTCATTATTATTCTGCTTATCACCCTGGGCACCAATTCATTATTTGCTCAGGCGAAAATCAGTTTTTTACTTTATCCGCCCGATTTAAACCGTGGCTTGCCGGTGATGCAGGCGTTACAGCAAAGGGCTTCGGTTACGGCCTTTTCATCAGAACCCTTGAGCAATCAGGACCTTTCTGACATTATCTGGGCTGCCAACGGCATCAACCGACCTGCTGAAGGAAAGCGCACGGCCCCCTCGGCCCGCAATAGCCAGGATATAGACATTTATGTGATCAAGGAAGATGGTGCATATTTTTATAATCCGGCCGAACATTCCATTGAATTGATTGCCCCCGGGGATCATCGCGGGCTGGTTACCGGCCGGCAGGTAAATATGGCCAATGCGCCGGTCATGCTGGTGCTGGTTTCTGATATCTCGCGCTTTTCGGGCAGCGATGATGCCCTGAAAATGAGATGGGGCGCCATGGATGCGGGTATTGTTTCGCAAAATATTGCCGTGGCCTGCGCCGGACTGGGCATGGTTACACGCCCCCGCGCTTCCATGGATGTGGCCGGCTTGCAGCAACTGCTAAAACTTAACGATTCTAAGCACCTTATGCTCAACCACCCGGTGGGTTATCCGGCTGAATAAGAGGCCTAACAACATTTAATCTTCCGCTACAAAACTCTCTATTCTTGAGCTGATGCGCGACAGGGCCTCGTTGATGCTGGCTTCCGGGGTAATGATGTTATACTCTCCCCAAAAGGTTTCGTCGTACTGGTAACCCTGGTCTGTAAAGATTATGTTTGGCTGGAGTACCTCCCGGCGGCCAAAGCGGCTTACGTTGCCTTCTTCAATAAGGCCTACTGCCATTTCAATAAAGGCTGAGTAATTGTTGCTGAAAAGCTGACCCTTGCGGCGAAACTTCAATTTGAGCTCTCCCCGCAAATGATTGAGGTGATAGCGGCCATTGTAATACTGATAGTTTATGGTGTAGCTGGCCTGCTCAATATTGGAAACATAATTCGGATTGCGTTTGGTTACAAACCGGTGTTGTGCCTGGTTGAGATATCGGGGGTTAATCTCGAAATCTGCTTCAATCACTGCCATGTGTTCCTGGTCAATGTAAATTATGCCCATAAACAACGGGCCTCTCACATTTTCCTTTTGCCTGAACTCAACGGCAAATACGCCCCGCCCGTTCCTGAAAAGCAGGTCGGCATTGGTAAATTCGTACTCATCAATAAATTCAGGATCGAGGAAATCGGGTAAATTTTTCATAATGTCGAGTTCGATCACGCTCTGTACGCCCGCCTTTAACTTGAGCACCAGGGTGTCGCTGCGGTCAATATTGGTAATATTTCGTGCCTTAAGTAACATGACCTGGTCGCTGACCAAAGGCGCGTTATAAGGTGACTTATACATTCGGAAAACAGCTTCGGAATAATTCAGAAACTTGTTGTTTCGCTGCACGCCTTCGCGATAAAAGCTGAGGAGGTAAACGGGCTCCGGGGAATAATTCTCCTCCCTCCTTTCAAGGGCTTCGCGTATGATCGTTTTAGGGTCGTAATAGCGAATGATCACTTCCTGCATAGAAATGTAGTCGGTTTCCATCATTATGTCTACCTGGTTTCCATCCAAAAGCCGCAGCGGCAATTTCTGGCTTTTATAACCCAGGTATGACACTTGAAGGTTTTCTTCGATCAGGCTTAAAGGCAGCCTGAGTTGGAAGAATCCATCCTGGTTGGTAGAAATGCCCATTCCTCTTTCGGGAATGCCTACCGAGGCATATGGCATTGGGGCACCAGAAACCTGGTCGAGCACACGGCCCCTGACAGTGAAAGAAGAAGGCACAGCAGGTTTATCAACATTAGCTAAAGGGCTTTCTCCTTCGGGCAGCGGTCGATAAATAAGAATATGGTTTTGAATGGTGAGGAAGCTAAGGCTTTCGTCATTAAGTATTTCCTGCAGAAAAGTTCTGATATCTTTACGGTTCCGCCTAATACTTACCCTGCGGTGGTTATCTATCAGTTCACTGTCGTATACAAAGAAGCAGCCTGTTTGCCGCGAAATCTGGTTGAGCAACGAATACACCGTGCTGGTTTGCCGCTGCAGGGTCACTTCCTCGTCGAGCATGCAGACCTGGCTTTTCCCCGAAAGGGGAAGAAAAAAAAGCAAGAACAAAAACACGCATCCACCCCATGGCCCCAGAACGGGCCTCGCAAAATCAGGGTGGTATGTGTGCGGGGCTGCCATCAGCGCGCTGCAAAAACAATGCTGGAGTCGGGCTGCAATTGGGCTTGCAGGTTCATGCTGAGGCTGATAAGTTCGACTATGGTGGGCAAGTCGTTTTCGAAGAAAGTGACGGTAAGCAGGCGGGAAGCAACCAGCGGATCGGGTACCAAAAGTCGCGAATGATAGTTGCGGTTGATAACCGACAGGACGTTTTCGAGCGATTCGTCTTTGAAGTGCATGCGGTTTTGCCGCCAGAGAGTGAGTTCAAGGTCGGTGCCCGAAATTTTTTGATAGGTTTCGCCCGAAAACACCAGCATTTCGCGGGGTGCAACCAGTACTTTTTCGTTTAAAGGTTTCTGAAATTGAACTTGTACGAGTCCTTCTTCCACCAGCAGTTCAAACCCATTGTTTTCAAGGCTTTTCAAATTAAAGGAAGTGCCAAGCACTTCAATGGTGGCCATCTCGAGCTCCACCCTGAAGGGTTGTGCCGCCTGGTGTTCCACTTCGAAAAAGGCTTCGCCCTGCAGGTTTACACGGCGCTCGCCGGGTGCAAATTCCACCGGATAAGCCAGGGTAGCATTGGCAGCCAGGTAAACTACCGAACCGTCGGCAAGCAGTTTCACCAGGGTTTGTTCCGAATCGGTGTTGCTCATGGCCAGCATGGAGGCTTTCGGATTGCGGCCCGGCCATAACCAAATTATGGTTCCGGCAGCCACCAGTAGCAAAAAAGTTGCAGCCAACTGCAGCCAAACGGGCCGTCTGACCGAGGGAGCCGATTCTCCCCGCTCGGGCAGCAGTCCATCGCTTTCGAGGCGCGAATGAAGCTGCTGCCAGGCTTTGTCGGTGTCGACCGGTATTGTTTTATCTTTCGTTTTCATAATGACCTCTGTTCTGATTCTTTGCTGGTTGATTCAGGATTTTATTTCTGGTTCTTTTTGATAATTCTCCAGGCTCTTCCGCAACACTTTCAAGGTGCGGGTCATGTCGGCCTCCACGGTTTTTACTGATACCGAAAGGGTCTGGGCAATTTCCTGGTATTTCATGCCCTGGACGCGGTTCATTTTAAAAACTTTACGGCAACGCTCGGGCAGGGTGCTGAGGGCATGGTCAATTTCCTTCTGCAGTTCCCGGGCACCCATTTCGTCGGCAAAAGTGGTGGCTTCCGCTTCTTCGGTCTGAGCCAGTATTCGTTCGGCATACCTGCGACGCACCTGTTGCTTTTCAAGGAACTTAAAGGAAAAATTCTTAACTGAATTAAAAAGGTATGCCTTCAGGGAAACTTTGATTTCGATGCTTTCACGGTTTTTCCAGTAATGGTAAAAAAAGTCCTGCACCATTTCTTCGGCGGTATCCTGGTCGTTTACAAAGCCCATGGCAAAACCAACCAGCGGGGAGTAAAATTCCCTGAAAAGGTTTTCAAAGGCCTTAATATCTCCCTCTCTTACCCTGCGTTGCAAAAAGATACCGCTGTCCATCCGTTTCATCAAAAAATTAATCTGGCATTCAAAGTTATAATATTTCCAGGGCTTTGATGCAGTTTTGGTTTTTCGCTGTCTTTTTTCCGGCAGGTCAAATCCCGGGAATCCTCTGCAGGCGGCTTCCCGGGATGAACTGGTCTTACATGGTTTTATTTTGGGGCATTAGCCAGCATTACCTTTCCAGGCGGGAGTTAAATTTCTGGATGGCTGACTCGATGGATTCATCGGGTTCGATCACATTGTAAGCACCCCAGAAGTCCTCGTCGAAATAAACGGGTACCATATCTGCCAGGATATTGCTTGGCCTGAAGGTTTCCCTGATTGGGAAGCGACCTTCTCCATCGGGCCTGCGGCCGGTTACGGCCATTTCTGACATAATGGCGTAGCTGGTACGGAAAATCCGGGCACGCCAGTCGGCAAAGAACTCGAGCTCATTGCGCACATAGTTCACGTGGTACTTGCCATCGATCTCAATATAGGTCACCAGGTAATTGGTGCGGGTTGGGGTAAAGCGCAGGCGGCTGGGCTTTCTCATCACAAAATTCTGTACCGCCTTGTCCTTATCAGAAATGTCGAGGCTAAACTCGGCCTGGGTAATACCCAGCTTTTCGGTTGAAATGTAAAGCTTTCCGTAATAAAGCGGATAAGGCAGGTTGACACGGGGCTTAAACTCAACCACATAATTGGTGGCATCTTCTATTTTTACCATATCCACCAGTTCGTAGGTGTAATAGTTAAGGTACTCCTTGTCGAGCAGAATATTCGGATTTTTCACGATATCGATCAACATTGACACATGGGGTCCGCCCTGCAGTTTCACTACCAGGGTGTCCATCCTTTTCACATCGCCGCTTTTTCTACCCTGGATAACTTTTACACGGTCGGTGCCGCTGCGATGGGTGTAGGGAATCTGGTCTACTTCGACCACAGCCTCCGAAATGGATATGTAATCGCGGCGCTGCTTTATGGTTTCGCGGTAAAAGCCTGTGAGGCGGCTTGAATAGTCTGGATAGTTGGTGGCAATGCGGGCAATGGCCTGTTCAACCAGTGCACGGGCATCGCTGGGTGTAATTACTACTTCCTGAAGCAGCACAGCCAGGGGCTCGAGCAAAAACTCATGGCGTTCTTCACGCAGATAGGTACTGATGCTGAAGCGGGCAGTGCTGTAGCCCAGGTGCGAAATAGTGAAATTGGAGGCGCTGAGCGATTTATCGATCTTGAGGGTAAAAGCCCCATCGCTGTTGGTTACGGTGCCAACCTCTGCCTGATCAATAAATACGCTGGCAAAGGCAATGGGTCGTTTGTTGCCGGCATCTTTTACCACGCCCGTAATGGTGTAAAAGTTTTCGGAAGTCTGGGCAAGGCCCAGGTTCATCATGAGGAAAAAGGCCAGTAAGCCTAGGAGAATCCCCGGGGTTGTTCTTGTTTTCATAGTTAAGAGGGTTAAAGATTTATACTGAATCAGATTGCTTTCAGTAATAAGACCTTTAACCCCCTTGCTTACCCTATGTGTTTTTGAAAAATTATTCTTCGAAGCGCTGGTTGAAACGCTGTATGGCCGATTCAATGCTTTCTTCAGGTTCAATCACATTGTAGGCACCCCAGAATTCCTCATCGAAATAGCTCATAACCATATCGGCCAGGATGTTGCTGGGCCTGAAGGTTTCTCTTATGGGAAAGCGGCCTGAGGTTTCAGGAATGCGCTCCGTAACGGCCATTTCCGACATAATGGTATAGCCGGTTCGGAAAATGCGGCGGCGCCAGTCGGCAAAGAACTCCATTTCGTTGCGCACATAGTTCAGATAAAACTTGTCGCCGATTTTCTTGTAGGTCACCAGGTAAGAGGTTCGCGTGGGCGTGAAACGCAGCCTGAGGGGTTTTTTTATAACAAAATTGCGTGCCGCCTTGTCGCGGTCGCTCAGGTCGAGGCTAAACTCGGCCATGGTAAAGGCCAGGGTTTCCACGTCGATGTACAAGCGGCCGTAATACAACGAGATAGGCAGGGTCATCCTGGGCTTGAAACCTACCACATAGGTGTTGCGTCCATCGATGTTCACCACATCCTGAAACTCATACTCGTAGTATTGCATAAACTCCTTGTCGAGAATCACGTCGGGGTTTTTCACCACGTCGAGCAGCATGGCTACGTGCGGACCACCCTGCAATTTCACTACCAGGGTATCCATTTTTTTTACGTCGCCGCTTTTTCGTGCCTGTACAATTTTTACCCTGTCGCGGGCACTGCGAAATCCATAGGAGGTCTGATCCACGTCGATCACGGCTTCAGAAATGGATACGTAGTCGCGGCGTTGCTTAATGGCTTCGCGGTAAAATCCGGTAAGACGCTGCGCCTCAGCAGGATAATTATCGGAAATGCGGTCGATGGCTTTTTCCACCAGGTCGCGCGGATCGCCGGCATGGATCACCACCTCTGGCAATGTGACCGAATGTGGCTCTACAAAGAACACCTTTCCGGTACCCAGGTTTTCTTCAATGCTGAACAGTGTGGTGCGATAACCAAGGTGCGAGATGCCAAACTGGCTGGCGTTAAGCGACTTTTGAACCTTCAGCGAGAAAACCCCATCGAGGTTGGCTACGGTGCCAATAGTAGTGCCGGGAATAAACACGCTGGCAAAAGCTATGGTTTGCCGGGTGCGGGCATCGCGAACCACCCCGTTGATGGTTTGGAACTCTTGCTGAGCCTCCTGCGCAATACCCGAATAGATTATTGAAAAAAGAAAGAAAAATATTAAGCCGGTTTTTTTCATGGCATGGTGCTTTATTATCTAAAATTAGGAAAATTTTTATTCCTCATTACAATTGTTAAAAATGGAAGCCTTAGTCATAAATAAAAACCCAAAAAAGCTGGTTTTGTTTATGTTGTGAATTACGATAAACCAAAGTCATTCCATCTTCAACACACACCATGCACCCCGGTCATCAGCTGCTTGCCTTCAGCTCTTCGTTAATCCTGATACGCGACAACAACAACTTTATGGTGCGGTCGAGGCGGCTGCCCTCGGTATAATCGGCCGGGGCAATATAATCGACGCGCTGCTGGGCAATAAGCTCGCGGCAGAGGGCTTCGGGCGATTTACGACCGGGAACGGACACATAATCGGGACTATACACAGCCACGGTGGCCCCGCCCTGGTACTTCACCATTTTCATGGCCGGCACATCGGTTTCGCCATCGCCAATATAAATCATATGCCTGAAAGGAATGGGCTTGTCTTCCTCGGGCATATGCTTGTTGATCAGGGCATTGTCGTGCGAGTTGTCGATGCCTTTGTTGATGCGGAACAGATACTGGGTTTTGTTGGTATAGTTAATGGCCAGGGCCGCCCATTCTGCCACGCCATTCACATCGTATTTAAAGCCCGAAGCAAAAATATTACGGAAGTATCCGGCTATGGAAGTCCCCGCGATAAACTCGCGAAGGCCCGAAGAAATAATGTGGTGCTCCAGCTTAATGCCATGTCCAAGGGCATAATTGTTCATTCGATCAAAATAGCTATCCACGCCTCTGAAAAAGCGTATATCGCGCCCGTATTGCACAAAGTCGTCGCGTCGAATGGGAATGTTCTTCTCGCGGGCTTTTTGCAGCATCAGCTGCATATACGAGAGGATGCCGTCCATATCGTTTTCTTCGGCAATGCGGTTGGCTTCAGCCCAGAACACCTCTTTGGGAATGCCCAGCTTGGGTAAAAACGAGTGTTCCTGCATGTTGCCGGGTGCCAGGGTGCCGTCGAAGTCGTAGGCTATGGCCACAGTAATCATTTCCTTGCTAGATAAACCGGTATTTTTCATCAATTATGAAGATTGGTATTACTGAATCAGCCGTCGATGCGTATGACCCTGATGCGGTCCAGGTCTTCCAGTTCAATAATGGAGGGTGTTTCCCAGTATCCGAAAAGCTCCCAGGCGGTGCCTGCAGCCTTGTCGGTTTGGTCGAAGTTGTTGGCGATAGACCGGGTATTGGGCAGCACCCTTCCCTTGTGGTCGATGGCCTCATACACCAGCATCAGCCCGCTGTTTGCAGCAACCGCCTCCAGGGTGGTAACCCTGAACTTCAGCACCAGGGTACCCCTTACCACCTGCTCCACTACGGCATCGTGCACTTCGAGAGGCAGCCCCTCAGGAGCCTCCACCGGTATAGGCTTGTCGAAACGGTTGATGCGCACCTCCTGGTTGATGGCATGATCCCAGCTCATTTCGATCTGGTCGAAACGCTCAATAAGCGGCAGGGTGGCCGCCAGGTCGCCGGTTTGCTCCACCCCTTCTACCAGCTCCATAATCATGGCATGGTATTTTTTCTCAATGGAAGGAATGCGACCCAGGTATTTGTTTTGCTTGTACTCCCCCTCGCAGGCAAGCATCAAAAATATCAACAGGCCCGGCAGCAAAAACCGTACAAACAAAAAACCATTGCGAAACAACCACTTTTCAGACATAAACATTTTGTTTAGGTTTCTCAAAATTAGTGTTTTTTTGGTCA
>JAHYJD010000114.1 GCA_019429365.1 Bacteroidales bacterium
ATATAAGCAAGTCGGAATAGGTGTGGTTGTTCAGGGCAAGGCTGAAGTCGAAAGTTTCGGCAAACGCCTTCACAATTTGGGTTTCAGGCTCGGAAAACGGGGCGGTACCGCGATAAGTATTTGACGAAGGCGTTGGTGACGAGCCTGAATTATCGAAGCCCCACATATAACCAAAGTTTCTGTTCAGGTCTACCCCGGTGCTGTAGTCGGAGTTAATGCGCATATTTTTCCGGTGCATACCTCCCCCGTTGGGGTTGGTTTGCTGGTTGTAAATGTAGCCATCAGGATTCACACAAGGAATAAAATACATCTCCATGTTATCTACCAGGTAAGTGATCTCGGGATCGCTGCCATAGTTTTCGAGCAGGTACCACATCTGGTAAATCATTTGTTGCATTGATAAGGGCTCTCGGGCGTGGATCAGTGCAGTGTAAAGCACCTTTGGCTTGTCCTGTTCCACATCGGGGCTGTTGGAAATGCGCATCCAATAAACAGGGCGGCCCTGTAAGGTTGTGGTCTCTCCTATGGCCGCTTTCGCGGAAATAAGTCCAGGAAACTGAGCCCGCATATTTTCCATGGCGGCAAGCATTTCCTGATAAGTATAAAAGCCACCCATGCTCCCCAGGGAAAAGTTGGCAGGGGTCTGATAAGCCTTTTCGGGCTGACTCACCCTCCATGATGCCTCAATGGAAGCCTTGTCGAGGCCGGCGTTGCGGGCCTGGTAATAATAGGCCATGTCATCAATGAGCACCTCGAAAAAAAAGCCTGCTTCGGCAATGAGCTGCCGCTCTGTATGGCTATATTCGCCAATTACGTGGGTGCCAGGTTTGTATTCCAGCCCTTGAAGGGCAATGCCCAGTTCGCCAAGCTCACGGAGCTCACGTCCCTGCATATCGATTTTCAGCCTTGAATATTTTGGCTGCTGGGCTGCTGCAAGCAGCGAAAAAGAAAACAATAAAATAAAGGTAACAATGCGGGTCATAATGCAGGTATTGATGAAGGTTTTTGCGTAGCAGGCAAAAATAAAGGAATTAGGCGAAAAGGGCTCAATTTACAGCCACAAATATAGCCGTTCTTTCATTTCCTCTGCCAAGCCATCCCACGAAAGTGGCATACACATAAAGCCCCGAAGCGGCCAACAAAATATTATATTCCGTATCTTTGCACTCGATTTTAAAAAAGAAAGCAAAACCAATGAGTATCAGATTAAGTGAACAGGAGCAGATGCGCCGCGATGCGCTCAACGAGCTGCTCCAGCTGGGCATAGATCCCTACCCCGCCGAAAGCTTTGAAGTAAATGTTACCGCCAAAGATATTCTCGAAAATTTTCCTAAGGATAACGGTCTTTACAAGGACGTGAGCCTTGCGGGCCGCATCATGAGTCGCCGCATTATGGGTAACGCCTCGTTTGTTGAACTGCAGGACAACAGCGGCCGCATTCAACTGTATTTTAACCGCGACGAGATTTGTCCCGGCGAAGACAAGAGCTTTTACAATGTGGTATTTAAACGCCTGCTCGACATTGGCGACATTATTGGCGTGAAAGGCTTTGTGTTTGTAACCCGCATGGGTGAAATTACCATTCATGTGAAAGAATACAAGATTCTGACCAAGTCGCTGCGCCCCCTGCCGGTGGTGAAGGAAAAAGATGGTGCCATATATAATGCTTTTACAGACCCGGAGCAGCGCTACCGCCAGCGCCACCTCGACCTGATCGTAAACCCAGAGGTGAAAGAGACTTTCCGCCAGCGTGCCCGGCTGGTGCAGAGCATGCGCGGCTTCCTGCTCGACAAGGGCTACCTCGAAGTGGAAACCCCGGTGTTGCAGCCCATCTACGGTGGCGCCGCTGCCCGCCCTTTCAAAACCTACCACAACACCCTCGACACCACGCTTTACCTGCGCATTGCCAACGAATTATACCTCAAACGACTTATTGTGGGCGGCTTTGACGGAGTGTTCGAGTTTGCCAAGGACTTTCGCAACGAGGGCATGAGCCGTTTTCACAACCCTGAGTTCACCCAGATGGAACTTTACGTGGCTTATCGCGATTATGATTGGATGATGAACCTGGTGGAAGAAATGGTGGAAAAAATTGCCCTCGACCTGCATGGTAAAACTCAGGTGCAGGTGGGTGAACACCTGATCGACTTTAAAAGGCCATGGAAACGTTTCAGCATGTATGAAGCCATTGCCCATTTTACCGGCACGGATGTTTCGGAAATGGACGAAGCGTCCATGCGCAACTTTGCCACCAGCCTCGGCCTTGAAACCGACGACAGCATGGGACGTGGAAAACTCATTGATGAGATTTTCGGCGAATTCTGCGAGTCGAAGCTGATCCAGCCCACCTTCATTACCGATTATCCGGTGGAAATGTCTCCCCTGGCAAAGAAACACCGCAGCAAGCCCGGTTTGGTAGAGCGCTTTGAGGCCATTTGCAACGGCAAGGAGATTTGTAATGCTTTCTCAGAGCTAAACGACCCCATCGATCAGCGGCAGCGTTTTGAAGAGCAAATAGAGCTTGGGCGACGCGGTGACCCCGAAGCCATGGTACTCGACGAAGACTTTTTGCGCGCCATTGAAACCGGCATGCCACCCACCGCTGGCCTCGGCATTGGCATCGACCGCCTCAGCATGATCATGACCAACAGCCCTTCCATTCAGGATGTGCTCTTTTTCCCGCAAATGCGGCCTGAGAAAACCTCGACCGCAACAGGACACAACGAACTCTTTGAGGCCATCGGCGTGCCGGAAATCTGGATCCCAGTGCTTCAGCAGGCTGGCTTTGCAGAACCAGTTGCCCTGAAGGATGCCAACCCCAACAAGGTGTTTAACCAGCTTTGCGGACTGCGCAAGAAACTGAAAATGGACGTGCCCGCCCCAAAGCCTGAGGAGGTAAAAGAATGGATTGACAAGGCCGGGGCATAAATGCTTGCTGCCTTCAGTTGCAAACCATAAAACAAACAACTATGCCCATTTTAGGATCACCCATACTCGGTTCAGTGGTGAAACGCGCCATTGAGTTGCGCAACAAGATGCCAGTAATATTCAGCAACAAAGAACCTGAAGCAGCGCAGCGCAAGGAGCTTAAGAAGCTAATCCGAAGGGCTTCAAATACCGCTTTTGGAGAGCATTTTGGCTTCAGCGAGTTGCACCGGTCGAAAAATCTGGTACATGATTTCCAGAAAAGGGTGCCACTGTACGACTACAACCAGATCTTCCGCGACTGGTGGTTTCGCTCCCTCAATGGTGAGCCCTTTGTTTGCTGGCCGGGTAAGGTTAAGTATTTCGCACTCAGCTCCGGCACCTCCGAAGCCTCGAGCAAGTACATTCCGGTTACCAACGACATGCTACGTTCCATCAAAAAAACAAGTATCAGGCAAATATTCTCGCTTGCGCGATACGACTTACCCAGGTCGTTTTACGAAAAGGGCATTCTGATGCTAGGGGGCAGCACCCACCTGCAGTACAACGGGACCTATTTCGAAGGAGATCTGTCGGGCATTACCACAAAAAATATCCCCTTCTGGTTTGAGCATTTTTACAAACCCGGAAAACGCATTTCGAAGGAACGAGACTGGCCCACCAAACTCAATGAAATAGTTTTGAAGGCAAAAGACTGGGACATAGGCGTTATTGTGGGTGTTCCTGCCTGGTGGCAAATCCTGATTGAGAAAATCATAGCACATTACAAGCTGAACAACATTCACGAACTCTGGCCAAACCTGAGCATTTTCGTGCATGGCGGCGTTTCTTTCACGCCTTATGCCAAAGGTTTCGAGAAACTATTGGGCAAACCCATCACCTTTATCGAAACTTACCTAGCCTCGGAGGGCTTCATTGCTTTTCAGACGCGGCCCAACACTAACAGCATGCAACTGGTGCTCGACAATGGGCTGTTTTTCGAATTTGTTCCATTCAACAGCACAAATTTCGACGACATGGGCAACCCGAAACCCGACGCCCAAACACTTACCATAGGGCAGGTTGAAGAAGGCAAGGAATACGCCCTGCTTCTTACCACCTGCGCCGGCGCTTACCGCTATCTTATCGGCGACACCATTAAATTTACCAGCAAAGAGCTGAGCGAAATTGTGATCACCGGCCGCACCAAGCACTTCCTGAACCTTTGCGGCGAGCACTTGTCGCAGGAAAACATGAACATGGCCATAAAAATGGCCGAAGATCAGCTTAACATCGAAGTGCGTGAGTTTACCGTGGCTGGCATCAAATACGACAGCATGTTTGCTCACAAGTGGTTTGTGGGTACCGACAGCCCGGTCGATGCGGAGGCATTGCGAAACGCCATAGATGATAACCTGAAGATACTCAACGACGACTACCGTGTGGAGCGCATCGCTGCCATTAAGGATGTAATTGTGGAAGTGCTGCCAACCTCTGTCTTCTACGACTGGATGAAAATCAGAGGTAAGGAAGGCGCACAGAATAAATTTCCGAGAGTAGTTAAGGGTGCATTGCTCGAAGACTGGGAAACATTTGTAAATCAGAGTAAATAAAGTTCCGTCCATGACCTCCGCCCTGATCGAAGGCATAATTTTAGGGGTAACCCTGGCATTCCTGATCGGCCCCTCATTCATTTCGCTGGTGCAAACCAGCATACACCGCGGGTTTAAATCGGGCATGCAGTTTGCCATCGGTATAGTGTTGAGTGACCTTACCCTGATTGCCTTAAGCTACCTTGGCGCACTTCAGATACTACAGAGCGAGCGAAATGAAGTTACAATGGGAGTGATTGGCGGAATAATTCTAATGGTTTTTGGCGCCGTAACCTTTACCCGTAAATACGTGATGCCCGCCCCGGTAAGCATAGAAGTGCGCGTTAGCGGAAAGGGTGTATTGAAATATATCATGAAAGGGTTTTTTATGAATATTTTCAATCCCTTTTTGCTCCTTTTCTGGATTGGCGTAATGGGCGTTGTAACCTCAAAATACGGTATCCCCTCCAGCGAAATCCTGGTGTTTTTTGCCGGCACTATCGGTGCGGTATTTTTCACCGACCTTTTTAAGGTGTTTATTGCCCACCGCATAAAGCGATACCTCAATGCCAGGGTGCTTACCATTATCAACCGCATTGTGGGCATTTGTCTGGTGCTGTTTGGCATTGGACTGATCATCAGGGTTTGTTATTTTATCTAAACAGTAAAACAAAAAATATTATGTCGAAAGTAAGAGTACGATTTGCACCCAGTCCCACCGGTCCGCTCCATATGGGCGGCGTGCGCACTGCCTTGTATAACTATTTGTTTGCCAAAAAACATGGCGGCGATTTCCTCCTGCGCATCGAAGACACCGACCAGAACCGTTATGTGCCCGGAGCCGAGCAATACATTATGGAGTCGTTGCAGTGGTGTGGCATTCACTGGGACGAAGGTCCTGGTACTGAAAATGCTTTCGGCCCTTACCGTCAGAGCGAACGCAAGGAAATTTACCGTCAGTATGCCATGCAACTGATTGAAAGTGGCCGCGCATATTATGCTTTCGACACCCCTGAAGAGCTTGAGGCCATGCGCAAGCGCATAGAAGCCGAAAAAAGCGGTAACCCTCAATACGACAGCCGCTCCAGGCTCAGTATGAAAAACTCACTCACCCTTTCGGGAGATGATGTTGAACGCAGGCTGGCCGCTGGCGAAAATTACGTGATTCGCATCAAAACGCCCGAGAATGAGGAAATCGTGTTGGAAGACATCATTCGCGGAACAGTAAAAGTACATTCCTCACAACTCGACGACAAGGTGCTTTTTAAAAGCGATGGCATGCCCACCTACCATCTGGCCAATGTGGTGGATGATTACCTGATGAAGATTTCGCACGTGATACGCGGGGAGGAGTGGCTGCCCTCGGCTCCCTTACATGTGTTGCTGTATCAGAGCCTTGGCTGGGAAGCCAGCATGCCGCAGTTTGCCCACCTGCCCCTGCTGCTGAAACCCGATGGCAACGGAAAACTCAGCAAGCGCGATGGCGACCGTCTTGGATTCCCTGTTTTTCCGCTGCAGTGGAAGGACCCTAATTCGGGCGAAACATCGAGTGGCTACCGCGAGGCCGGTTACTTCCCTGAAGCTTTCGTAAACTTGCTGGCCCTGCTGGGTTGGAACCCCGGTACTGAACAGGAGATATTTTCATTAGAAGAGCTGGTGGCTTCCTTTTCACTGGAAAGGGTAGGAAAATCGGGCTCAAAGTTCGATCCTGAGAAAGCAAAATGGTTCAACCATCATTACCTCCAAAGTCAGCCAGTGGAAATCGTCGCTGAACAAATGCAGGAAATGGCAAGGCAGCAAGGACAGGAAAACACCCTTGAAAAGCTTCAAAAGATTGCAACGCTGATGCGCGAAAGGGCGAATTTTGTTTACGAAATACTGGAGCAATCCCAGTTCTTTTTCGAAGCTCCCACTCACTACGATGAAGGCTTTGCCAAAAAACGCTGGAAGGAAGACACCCCCGAAATATTAAAGAAACTGGCTGATGTACTGGAGGAAGTGGAGCCTTTTGATACTGAAAGCATCCATCAGGTCACACACCAGTTTATGGAAGAGAACCAGGTTGGCGCTGGCAAACTGATGCCCGGACTACGCCTTGCCCTGGTAGGCAGTGGTATGGGCCCCGACCTGAGCACCATTATGGAAATACTGGGCAGGGAAGAAAGCTTGCAGCGTATCAGGCATGCGGCAGAAAACCTGAAAGTTTGACAGATCTGAAACAAAATGCCCCTGGTTAAACCTCCGGGGCATTTTGTATTACCAGGAATTTTACTTTGTTTTTTTCCATAAATAGTCCATGGCTTCAAGGGTCTTGCCCTTGGTTTCGGGCACCATTTTCCACATGAACAAGGCGGCGAGAATGCTCATCAAACCGTAAATCCAATAGGAAAACCCCTGGTTGAACATGGCAGTAAGCCAGGAATTGTCATTAAGGATGGGGAATGTCCAGCTGATGGTGAGGTTTGCCAGCCATTGGGCTGCCACGGCTATCGACATGGCCCCGCGAATGCGGTTGGGGAAGATCTCAGACAGCAACACCCAGGCCACCGGCCCCCACGACACGGCAAAGGAAGCGGTATAGGTGAGCATAAAGATCAGTGCACCTAACCCAAGTTTTTCCATATAGAAGGCCGTACCCAGTGCAAACATACTTACGGCCATACCCAGTGCGCCAATGATCATCAGTGGCTTGCGCCCGAAGCGGTCAACCGTTAAAATGGCTACCACAGTGAAGCTCAGGTTTACAGCACCTACGATAATGGTCTGCAAAAGAGAGGTGTCAGTGGCGCTGCCCATGTTGCGGAAAATCTCAGGGGCATAATACAGCACCACATTGATTCCGACAAACTGCTGAAACACCGAAATCAGGATGCCGATCACCAGCACCAATCCGCCATAGGTCAGCCAATGGGCATCTTTTTCCCGTAAGGAATTTTTGATTTCCTGAAGCACGATGGCAGCCCGGTCTTTTCCACTCAGTTTTACCAGCACATCCATGGCCTGGTCAGGCTTCTCCTTCATTACCAGGAAGCGTGGGGTTTCAGGCACAAAGAACAGCAGCACCAGGAAAAGGAAGGCGGGCAGGGTTTCTGAGGCGAACATCCAGCGCCAGCCCGACTGAACCAGCCATTGATCGTCGCCTTGGCTGGCAATGAAATAGTTGACAAAATACACCACCAGCATCCCAAAAATAATGGCGAACTGGTTCCACGAAACCAATTTGCCGCGGATGCCAGCAGGGGCAATCTCGGCGATATACATGGGGGAAAGCATGGAAGCCATCCCCACGCCAATGCCGCCAAGGATGCGATATATGATAAAGGCATTGACCACCTCAAAGCCCATGAAATTGAGCCTTTCGGGTATGGCCGAGCCGATGGCCGACAACAGGAAAAGTAAAGCCGCCAGCTTCAGGCCGTTGCGCCTTCCCAAAGCCTGGCTGATATAACCTGCTATCGATCCCCCGATGATGCAGCCTACCAATGCACTGGCAATGGTAAATCCCTTCAGGGAGTTGGCAACCCCCTCGTTGAACACATAGGGTTTGCCAAGGAAGGCAACACCAAGCACAACAATCAATACCAGGATAAGTGCTCCTGACAGGATCCATGCCTTCTTTCTCTCAAAAAGGCGAAAAAAGATGGTGGAAATGGCCAGGCCTATGCCCAGAATTACCAGGGTCACGGAAACGCGGAACTGAAAAATTACGGAAGCGGCTTTTTCTGCATCGGCAGCCAGGCCATCAATAAAAAAAGCCTGCAGGGCGCCAACCGCCCCGGAGATGACCGCGGTGTCGTAGCCAAACAGCAAGCCGCCCAGTGTGGCCACCAGGGTAATGGCCATTACATAGCCTTTTTTTCCATTGTTGTTAGTCGGGTTCAT
>JAHYJD010000218.1 GCA_019429365.1 Bacteroidales bacterium
GGTGATGTTGGTGCCGGGGCGCTTGTCAGTTTTCATCGGGCAAGCAAAGCAGCGTTACCAGCAGCGATTTTTCAGCGGCCGGGCTGTCAAAAATTGCCACTTTTGCCTGTTGAATGTCGGTGATCAGACGATACGTTTTGCCTCGGTGCTCGAACGTGGCTGGCAGTGCTTCGAAAAGCGCAGCGGTCGCAGAATCAATCAGGTTTTTGAGTGATTCAAACTCGCCATAGGGTACCGGCCCGGCCCGCCGGGCTTGGGCTTTTGCCTTGGCCGCGTCCTCCAAGATTTGGGCATGCAGGCCGCCGCTCATTGCTGGCCACCCGCTTGAACGCGGCTTTCAATCCAAGCCAAAATTTGAGATAGGCGCCAGCCAACGGCCCGGCGGGACAGTTGCACTCGCCGGGGAAAATCTTCGATGCTGTAAACGCTTGTTTTACCAACGCCAGTCAGGGCGCAAACTTCGTGAAGGCGAAGCAGGCGGTCAGGCTGGGGGGGTGTTGCTGGCACGCGGCCGAGGTGGTGCGTGGGGGTGGTTGGGGGGGTGTTTGGCTTCATTGAAATCACCTAAAAGTTAAAGGTGCCCAATGATCGGCGGCCCGGTTCGCGCCGTAAATGTAGCCAGCCAGCAAACCACGTGGTTTGCTGGCAAATGCCCTTCGCAAGGGCTATTTTTTTACCTTGGGTAGCCAGTCACGGGCTATGGTTTCCGGGTTCACGATCAAGCCAAATTGCTTTTTCACCAGTGGGGAGTACTGCCGGGCGAATTCGGCCTTTTTCTGCGCTTGGTCTGATTTATTTCGCCACTGCTCTAACACCCAGGCCCGGGGAGTTGCATTCTTGGAATGGGCGATTGCGGCTTTATGGGCGGAATAAGATTTCGCTAAAAATCGCTGGCCAGCAACTTCAATCAGGTGCACAAAAAACCAACGATCTACAGGCTGATTTTTTTCCAGCCATTGTTCCAAAAACTCTAAATTGATTGCCCCGTTCTCGTTGAAATAAAACTTTAAAACTTCGGTTGCGTCAGCTTGGCATTTTGATTGATGCGCCATCGCCAGACGAATCATTTCAAAGGCGTTTTTGTTTTTGATGTCAGGGCAGGCCTGCCCGTTTTCATCAAGGAATACCGCATCGGGCGGAATGTCGGGGGTTATATGAAATTTCATCGCAGCCCTTCAGGTGCCGCCTTCATGGGGGATGCCAGCCGGGTCGGTGAAGGTGTCCGACTTTTCCCCCTTGCGGATCAGGCGCGGGGTAGGCGTGGCAAAACTGATTGTGAGCGGTCAGAGGCTGGGCAGTGCGTCACCACTT
>JAHYJD010000012.1 GCA_019429365.1 Bacteroidales bacterium
GGAGTATACGCAATACTAACAGCAAGGTAACAAAAAACCTGCAGTTTTGTTAGTAAAGCCAGTCATCGCCTTCTTCTTGAAACAGGTCGGGGTTGATCTGGTCACTATAAAGCAATCGGTGGACTGCCCCCAGTGCTTGCAGCACCAGCGGCCCCCAGTGGCCACCAAACAGCGACCTTATTTGCACTACGGCATTCTGCCTCGATTCCAGGAGGCTTTTCTGGTAAAGCATCACAAAATCTTTCATGTCCTGGTAAATGTCGGCAAGGTTTTCGGCAAGGCTCGCTTCCTGTGTGTCGTAGTTATGGTCGTGAATATAATACCGCTCTTCGGGGCCCAACTTATGGCGCAAGGTTTTGAAAATATCTTCCCATTGCTCTTCGGTAACGAACCTTTCAGCGAAAGCCTCCTCGCTTACCTCGGCCATGGGGAGCAGACTGCCCTTAAGGTAGAGCAGGGGACCCAGCCGGTGAAAGTAGGTGAGAATGTCTGAGGTTTCTTGTTTCTCAGCCGTTTCAAAAAACAGGCAATACTCATTGGCCACCGTGAGCATTTCTATCACTGCCCTCGACCGGGTCAGGTCGTCCTGGTCAAATTCTTCCATACATATTTCGTTTAGTGGTTTTTCCCAGTGCAAAAATACGCTCGCCCTGTATTTTGTTATGCAAAGGAAATCAAGTTTTTTGAGAATTTTTTCCGTAAAAACGCAAGGTTTTCATAAAAAAACTTAATTGGTGACATTTATTACTTTCAGAAGGAAGGCTCTGATTAGCAAGATACTGTCATTTAATGTTTGTTAATTATTCACAATAAATCACTCATTTTCAATTGTTTTTAATTGCTTGGCGTACTTTTACACTGGGTTAAACAAACATTTAAACAAGATTATCAATGAGAGAATTAAAAATAGGGGGATTAACCATACCTGTTCCTGTTATTCAGGGGGGTATGGGGGTTGGTATCTCCATGTCGCGGCTTGCCGTTGCCGTAGCCAACCAGGGAGGGGTTGGGGTTATTTCAGCCGCCGGTCTTGGCCTGGTACATCGCAATCCGGCACTTGATTTTCTGGAAGCCAATATTGAAGGATTAAAAAAAGAAATCAGGCTGGCCAGGGAAAAAACCAAAGGGGTAATAGGGGTAAACATAATGGTGGCCATGTCGAATTTTGCCGACCTGGTTAGCACCGCCATTTCCGAAAAGGTCGATATCATTTTTTCTGGTGCAGGCTTACCGTTTCAACTTCCTGCATTTTTGCAATCCGACAGTACTACCAAGCTGGTGCCTATCGTATCTTCGGGCAGGGCAGCCAAACTAATCTGCGAAAAATGGAAGGCTCTGCACGATTACCTTCCTGACGCCATCGTGGTGGAAGGGCCCAAGGCAGGCGGGCATTTGGGATTCAAAAAGGAGCATATTGAGGATTCGCAGCATTCGCTCGAGGCGCTGATTCCTGAAGTTGTAAAAGAGGTTTCGTACTTTGAAGAGAAATACCACAAAGAGATACCTGTAATTGCAGCCGGTGGGATTTATTCGGGCACAGACATTTTCAACATTATGCAAAGAGGGGCTAAGGCAGTGCAAATGGGCACCCGCTTTGTAACCACCGAGGAATGCGATGCCTCCGCGGGTTTTAAAAAAGCCTATATCGATGCATCGGAAAATGATATACAAATCATTCAAAGTCCGGTTGGCATGCCTGGCCGGGCGGTAAGCAATCCTTTCATTGACAAGGTCAGGGCCGGGTTAAAACGACCCATCAAGTGTCCTTTTCATTGCATTAAAACCTGCGATGTTTCAAGCAGCCCTTATTGTATCATAAACGCTTTATTCAATGCTTACAAAGGCAATATGAAAAGCGGGTATGCGTTTGCAGGAACCAATGCTTTTCTGGCGACTAAGATTACTACTGTAAGGGAAATTTTTAATGAGCTGGTGGCCGACTTTCAGGCGGCATTAAAAAAGGCAGGAGAGTAGCCCTGCCTTTTCAGATATCTCTCTACCAAAATACCGTATACAGCAAGGCCAGCAGCAACATGATGATGTAGGCCGACACGTTGAATGATTTTGGTGTTTTGAAGAATTCTTTAAGCAGCGGAATACCCTTGGGGTTATCATCTCCTTCGGCACTGGTAAGGCTTACCATAAGGATTGTGGCAATGGTAAGGGCGAAGGTATAAAACATCTGGTCGAGGAAGGGCATTTCGATAGGAAGGACCTTAAGCAGCAAGGCTATTGGTATAGATGCAATCACGCCCACAATGGCGCCCTTGGACGAGGTTTTTTTCCAGAAAAGGCCCATAAGGAAAACGGCAAGAATGCCCGGGCTAACCAGTCCGGTATATTCCTGAATGTACTGGAACATTTGCGGCATGGAGCTCAGGGTGGGAGCCAGCAAAACAGCAATGATCAGTGCAACGATAACAGATATGCGGCCAATAACTACCAGGTTTATCCCGTTTTCCTTTTTGGCAAAATAGGGTTTGTAAATATCCATGGTAAAGATGGTGGCCGTAGAGTTAAGCATAGAGGCCAGGGAAGACACAATGGCTGCAGTCAAGGCCGCCACCACCAGGCCTTTTATGCCAACCGGAATAAAACTGCGGATCAGGTAAGGGTAAGAAACATCATAATTAATGCCACCGTCAGGGCGTGTAAATACCTGCTGAATGTTTTCAATAATGGCAGTTCCTGCAGGCTGTGTATACAAAACGTAAGCAATAATGCCGGGAAGCACCACGAAAACAGGGAGGAGTAATTTAAGAAAGGCAGCATAGGCAAGCCCTTTCTGGGCCTCGGGAAGGGATTTGGCAGCCAGGGCACGCTGGATAATATACTGGTTGAATCCCCAATAATAAAGGTTTGCCACCCACAAGCCTCCAATCAGCACCCCGATTCCGGGCAAGTTCATGTATTCGGGGTTGTCCTTTTTTAGAATCATTTGAAATTTATCGCCTGCCACATCATACACATGCCCCAGGCCCGACAATACGCCCCCATCGGGTGTAACATGCTGCAAGGCTATTATGGTGGTGATGAGTCCGCCAATGACCAGCAAAACAACCTGGATCACATCGGTCCATGCAACGGCCGATAACCCGCCCCAAATAGAATAGGCTGCAGCAAAAAAGGCAAGTCCGAAAATAAACAGTATTATCGTTGAGCCGTCGCCATTGCCCAGGATCGTATCCAGGGCCTTGGCGCCCAAAAAGAGCACCGAGGTTAGGTTAACAAAAATGAACAGCCCGATCCAGAAAACTGCAAGAATGGTTTTGAGCTGGGTGTTGAACCGCCGCTCTACAAATTCAGGTATGGTGTAAAGTCCCTGCTTGATAAAGATGGGAAGGAAATACTTGGCCACAATGATCAATGTCAGGGCCGACATCCATTCGTATGAAGCAATGGCCAAACCGATGGCAAAACCGGATCCCGACATGCCGATAAACTGCTCGGCCGAAATATTGGCGGCAATCAGCGAGGCACCAATGGCCCACCATGGCAGGCTTTTTCCCGCAAGGAAATAATCCTCGGTGGTTTTTTTGTGCCCCTTTTTGGTGCGCGAAACCCAAAGGCCTACCGAAAGGATAAGGATTCCGTAAGCGGCGAAAACAATGTAATCAAGCGTATGAAAGGTGTTCATTGCCCAAAAAATTTGTTTTATTTTCGAAAAGGGCGGCTGGTAAGGGCCTGCACCAAAGCCAGCGGCTAATTTACTACAATAATATTATGAGGTTTTGGAATCTTTAAAAAAATACAAACCATTGAAAGTTTTTGTTGCAGGTATTAAAGAATTTTTTACTTTTGCCAAACCTTTTGCCCAGGTGGTGAAACTGGTAGACACGCTACTTTGAGGGGGTAGTGACCGTAAGGTTGTGCAAGTTCGAGTCTTGTCCTGGGCACCAGTTTTTTAGATTAAGAAAAGGGATCGCTCTGTATTTTATTGCCCAGATGGCGGAATTGGTAGACGCGCTAGTTTCAGGGACTAGTATTGGTAACAATGTGCAGGTTCGAGTCCTGTTCTGGGCACCAAAAGAATTTTAATAGGCTGTATAACAATAAGTTATACGGTTTTTTTGTGCCCGGTTCTCGCGCATTTTTTCCCCGGATAGAACTACGCTTGCTCTTTTTTTGGATAATTGAAATAGAGATGCAAAATTGCATAATACCTGGCCTGTTTTAGTTCAGCTGCAATTTTTTCCTCCAAGGCAATACGAAAAGGGGTGTATTTAAATTTTTACCAATAATAAATGTAATGCAATTAAAATTTTAAGATAATTTATGCGTTGGAAAGAATTTAATGGTGCGAATAATTTATCCCATAAAAAAAGGCAGCACTAAGGCTAGCCTTTTTTGCAGGCATAATTTGTTTGACAACCCTTAAAAAGGTGATTTTACCTTTTCCTCAGAACCTCCATTGCGGTCATATACCCGCTGAAAATGGATCCGGAAAATCCACCCCCAAATTTTCCCCATGCTGAGGCAATATGGATGTTGTCGGGCAAAGCTGATAAGTAATCTGCAGATTTTCCGGGGTTTTGAGCAAAGCCATACACGGCACCGGCCGGATTTAAAGTGTAGCGCCTGATGGTTAAGGGCGTTCCCACTTCCACGTATTCAAGGGCCTCCCTGAATCCGGGAATAAGTTTTTCACATCTTTCAGTAAAAATCTCAGCCACTTCGGCTTTTTTCTTCAGGTAAGCTTTCCTATCCAAACCCTCCCAGTTTTCTGCATAGTCAATACAGCATACCGCACCCACACTTTTTCCGGCAGGGGCAAGGGCCGAGTCCACCTGGCTGTAATCCACTAAGGTAAAACTACGGGTTTTGAAGTCTGCATGGTTGTTGCCAATAATGTCCTTTTGGACATTAATTGACGGATCGAAAACAAAGGTTGAGTAGAAGCGGTTGCCAACCTCTTTTAGTGATTTTTTGAAACCAAAATACACCGTAAGAAGCGAAGCCCCGATTTTCAGGTCCTTAATTTTTTCTGACAGGGCTTTACCCTGGTTCTCAGGCAGAAGTGCACTGGCCAGGTTGGGAACAGATGCGTTCACAATAATGTCAGTGGCATGAGCTGAGAATTCCTCCTTGTTTTTTCCGCTTTTGTTTTCATATCGAACCCCAACCGCCCGGTCCCCTTCAAAGATGATTTCCGTGGTAAGGCTGTTCAGCTTTACCGTTCCCCCATGCACTTCGATCAAAGCCATCAGGGCATCAGAAAGCTTCTGCGATCCTCCCTTTACAAAACTGGCATTCCCTCCATAGTAGCTGCCCTGGGCCACCAGGTAATAGTTGAGTGAGATGGAATACGGGTCATCATGAAAATAGCCCAGGTTACCCAGTAAAATCAATTTAAGGTCTTCATTGCCAATGTGCTCATCCAGGAAGTCGCCAAGACTCCTTTCAGGTTTGCCGGCAGCTTCGGCCAAGATTTTGCGGGAGTTTAGTATAAAATGAAAGTACGTTTTTATTCCTTGTTCTTCATCTGGGAAAAGCTCCAAAAGCTTGCTTTGCGTCTCTTCCGGATTATGGGGAATCACCACATCCTGCCGGCCGTTTACAAAACGATAAAATTCAGGCAAGTCCAGCAGGGTTATTCGGTCGGTCAGCCCCAGGTCCCGGAAAATTCTGACTTTTAAGTCTTTTGCGTGCGGCCCATCCATTTCATGTAGCCCAACTTCCAGGGTAAAATCCTTGCGCTGAAAAGTGGTTGCGCAGCCGCCCGGGCGGTCGTGCTGCTCGAGCAATAAGACTTTTTTACCTTCTTTGGCCAGTTTCGCTCCTGCAGTAAGGCCTCCCAGCCCACCACCGATTATTATTATATCGAAAGTCATAAATAATAAGCATTATTGGTTTGAAAGAAAAGTCATTTAAAATTTCTCAGGAATGGGATACCTTTTAAACGGTTTATTCCGGTCGAAAAGGTAACGGTAAGTTATGTAATGCTTAGCAGGTTCAGCCCCAATGGCAACCCATATTTTGCGCATTTTTGGATTAAAGTCGGCCACCCATGAAAATTCAATCTCGGTATAATGTGGTTTTCTGGCCATTGCCTCTGCAACTTGCAAAGCCATTGCCGATTCAATACCCAGGTTCTGAAATTTTGGAATTACGCCCATTAGCACTCCCCTGGCGCGGGTCATGGTTTTTTTCTTTTTCAGATACAGAAATTTCAGCATAGCCGGCAGGCTGAGTTTTCCGTTCAGTTTCTTCAGTATCTGGTTCACATCAGGGTACATCAGGTATATGGCAATGGGCTGATCTTCATGGTATGCAATCCAGATAAATTCTTCATCAATAATGGCCTTTGCTTTTTGAATGGTCTTTTTGATGTAGGCCGGCTCAAGTGGCTCAAAATGCTCTTTAAAAGAGGCCCAGGCAGTGTTAAAAACCTCGGCAAAGTCATTCACAAACTCATCCTTCTTTTTCCATTCAAAATGCCTGAAATGATAACCAGGCTTTTTTGCCACCCATTCTGCGATCTTTTTAAACTTTTCAGGAAGCTCTTTGGTAAGGTCCAGGTGAAAACCTTCCTGCTTGTAATAGGTCTGAAAGCCATATGACTCGAAAAGCTCCTGATAATATGGATGGTTAAATGAAATTTCATAGGTTGGGTGCGTAAACCCGTCTACCAGCAAGCCCCAGTATTTGTCTGTTTCTCCAAAGTTAATCGGGCCATCCATGGCTTCCATTCCCCTAACTTTCAGCCAGTCGCGGGCAGTATCGAAAAGCAGAAAAGCCGCATTTTTGTCGTTAATACACTCGAAAAACCCCATACCCCCGGTTGGCTGGTCTTGCTTATATGCCATGTTCTTGTCAATAAAAGCAGCTATCCTTCCAATCAGACGATTATTGTCATCGTAAAGCAACCAGCGCGCTGCTTCTCCATGTTTGAAATACACGTTTTTTTGAGGGTCAAAAATCGACTCCACCTCCTTGTCGAGCGGACATACCCAGGTGGGGTCGTTTTTATAAATGATGCGCCCTACCTCGTGAAAGGCTTTTCTGCTGCTGCGGCTGTTTACTTCTTTAATTTCCATATTTCTGAAGTTTTTGTTTCAGGATTAGGATGTCTTCCTGTAAATCCCTTCAAGGATCTCTTTGTATTTTGATTCGATCACATCTCTTTTCAATTTCAGGCTGGCTGATAATTCTCCTGACAAGGGTGACCATTCGTCGGCCACAAGCCGGAAACGCAAAATCTTCTCCGGCTCTGAAAGTGACTTGTTTAACCGGGCAATCTCTTGTTTGTATACTTCCCAGACTTCTGGCAGACAGATAAGCTCAGCATGGCCTTGTCCGGCAAATAGTTGTTGCGATTGGCACCACTCCTTGAGGTATTTAAAGTCGGGCACCAGCAGTGCACTGGCAAACTTCTGATGCTCTCCAACCACCATCACCTGATCGATAAAAGCTGATTCCTTGAGCTTGTTTTCAATGGGCTGCGGTGCTACAAACTTTCCGTTCGAGAGTTTGAAAATCTCTTTTTTTCTGTCGGTCACATTCAGGAATTTGCCATCGACCCATGCGCCAACATCTCCGGTATGAAACCATCCTTCTTCATCAATAACTGACCTGGTCAGGTCCTCATCTTTATAATATCCTATCATCAAATTTTCGCCCCGGGTGAGGATTTCACCGTCCTCGTTAATTTTTACCTCCACGCCATCGATCAATGCGCCGACGGTTCCCAGTTTGCAAAGGGCTTTTTCCTGGCGGTTGATGGTAATGATGGGCGATGTTTCTGTAAGGCCGTACATATTCAATATTTTGATGCCTGCTGCCCAGAAAACCCTTTCAAGCCTGGGTTGAAGACTGGCCCCTCCGCAGCCCACCAACCGGGCACAGCCGCCAAGGGCCTCGCGCCATTTGCTGAAGATGAGCTTGTCGGCAATTTTAAGTTTGAATTCATAAAGCCAGCCATTTTCGCCGAAAGGCTTATACCGCAGACCAAGGCTGACGGCCCAGAAAAACAATGTTTTCTTTATGCCCTTCAGTCCCCGGCCTTTGGCCATGACATTATCGAAGACCTTTTCAAGAATTCTGGGCACGGCATCAAAGCCGGTGGCCTTAATTTCCCTGAGATTGATGGCAATGGTGCCCATATTCTCGGCATAATAAATACAGGCTCCGGCATACTGGGTCTGGTAGTTGCCCAGTCTGCCACCTACATGGCATAAGGGGAGGATGTTCAGGTAGCGGTCGTCGGGGCCCAGCCGAAACACTTTTGCAGCGGCCAGGAAATTACTGACGAGATTTTTATGGGAAAGTAAAACGCCCTTCGAAGTGCCTGTAGTTCCTGAGGTATAAATTAAAGCCGCCGGATCGGAAGGGGTAATCTCATTTTTGATGCGCTCCAGCTTTTCTAAGGTTTCGGGCTTGCAATGCTGCCCTTTTTCAACCACTTCCATCCAATGTCTTGAATTTTCTGTCTGGTCGAAGGTGTAAACAAACTCCACCTTTTCAACCTGATCGCAAACAGGATTTATGTTGCTGAATAATTTTTTGTCGGAGAGGATTACCATTCTGGCATCAGAGTGCTCCAAAACGTATTTGTACTCATCGCAGTTCAGGGAAGTATAAACGGGTACATGAATGACACCAACCATTGCCATACCCATGTCAGCAAAATTCCACTCAGGACGGTTATTGGTAATGGTGGCAATCTTTTCTCCTTTTTTGAAACCCAGCTCCAACAGCCCAAGGGCAAACCAGCGGGAATAATCATTGTATTCCTTAAAGCTGTATTTTCTCCATTTCCCTTCTGACTTGGCTGCAAGTGCGTCGGCACTGGGGGACTGGCTCAGGTTTTTGTCCAGTAAATCAAAGGTTCGGGTAGGTTCCATGGCCGTGGGTTTGTTTCTTTCAAAGAACAATAAACAAATATATGAAAAACAGGAATCTTAGAGATGCTTTAAAGGGATTAATGAACGGGGACAGACAATTTCTGTGATCATCCCTGACCTGAAATTTCGCAAAAACTCACCATCAGCGTGCCTTTGCCCTGCACATAACGCTTTGTTGAATGCAAGCCAGCTTTTGCAAACTTAAACTGTTTTTGTCCGTTTCAACAGTCTTTCGGTTTTAGTTTTGCTTTTTTATTAATTCTTAAAAACTCTATCTTTGGGGAACCAAATCAGGTTTGTTGCCTGCCTTAAAATTTAAAAGCTATGAACAAAGTCGATGCTGCCGTACTGGAGCGCGCCCAAAAATGGCTGGGCGCTTCGTTTGATGAAGATACCCGAAATCAGGTGAAGACCCTGATGGACAACGACCCGGTGGGTTTAACCGATGCGTTTTACCGCGACCTGGAATTTGGCACTGGGGGGTTGCGTGGCATTATGGGTGTGGGTACCAACCGAATGAATAAATATACCGTTGGCATGGCCACCCAGGGGCTGGCCAACTACCTGAAACTTTCTTTTCCCGATATTCAGCAGATTTCGGTAGCCATTGCGCACGATAGCCGCAACAACAGCGCATACTTTGCCGAGATCTCTGCCGAGATTCTTTCGGCAAACGGCATAAAGGTATATCTGTTTGAGGGCCTAAGGCCAGTGCCGGAGCTGAGCTTCGCGGTAAGGGAGCATGCTTGTCAAAGCGGAATAGTTATCACAGCCTCACACAACCCCAAGGAATACAATGGCTACAAGGTTTACTGGGATGATGGCGGGCAACTGGTGCCGCCGCACGACATAAACGTGATCAAAGAGGTGCAGAAAATTACTTCGGTTGATCAGGTGCGCTTTGGCCGCGTGGAAGACCTCATTGAGATGCTGGACGAAGATTTTGACCGCCTCTACCTGGAAAGAATAAGGACTTATTCTCTTTCGCACGATAACAACCGCAAGCATAGCGACCTGAAGATCGTTTTTACGCCCATTCACGGCGCGGCTGTGAAGCTCGTCCCTGCGGCGCTTAAGGCCTTTGGCTTCGAAAAAATTTACAACGTTCCGGAGCAGGACGTGGTAAGTGGCGATTTTCCCACGGTTCATTCGCCCAATCCTGAGGAACCCGCCGCACTTAAAATGGCCCTCGACAGGGCCCGCGAAGAAGATGCCGAGCTGGTGATGGCAACCGATCCCGATGGCGACAGGGTAGGGGTAGCTGTGAAAGACCAATGGGGAGAATATGTGCTCCTCAATGGCAACCAAACGGCTTCTCTGATTACCAGTTATTTGCTTAGTAAATGGAAAGAAGATGGCAAACTTACTGGCAATGAGTTTGTGGTGAAAACAATTGTTACCAGCGAATTGCTTAAAAATATTGCTGAACATTACGGGGTTGAGTGCTTTGATGTGCTCACCGGGTTTAAATACATTGCCGAGATCATTCGTGAGCTCGAAGGCAAAAAGACTTTCATTGCGGGTGGGGAAGAAAGCTATGGATTTTTGGTGGGCGATTATGTACGCGATAAAGATGCCATAATAACCTGCTGCTTTGTGGCCGAAGCAGCCGCCTGGGCCCGCGAGCAGGGCAAGAGTCTTTTCGAGACGCTCATCGACCTGTATGTGGAGCATGGATTCTTTCTCGAAAAACTGATCTCCATCACCAAAAAGGGTAAGGCCGGACTGGAAGAAATACAGGCCATGATGCAAGGGTTCCGCAGCAAACCACCGCAGGAATTGAACGGCATAAAAGTATTGGAAATCAAGGATTACGGGACTTCCAAAGCCAGCAATTTACTTGCCCAAACGGAAAAACCAATTGACCTTCCCAAATCGAACGTGTTGCAATTTTTCCTGGAAGATGGCAGCAAAATCACCGTGCGGCCCTCAGGCACCGAACCCAAGATTAAATTTTATTTTGGAGCCAAGGGGCTGCTTGGAAAGGCTGCTGACTTCGAAAAGGTGAATGAGCAGCTCGAAAAGAAAATCGAAGGATTTGTTAAAGCCTTGGGGCTGAAGTAATTTCCGTAAGGTAATCACAGATCCAAAAACAAATCTTCCTCTTCCTATCTGAAAAGGCTTCTGGCTGTTTTCAGGCTTTCTTCGGCATGGGAATCGTTGGGGTTGGCGCGGTAATTCTTGTAGGCTTCAATAAAATCAGGGTGCTTACGGAAGAGCAGTTGCAGGCGGGTGTCAACGGGTGTGATCCACATAAACAGACAAAACAGGCCCAGTATGGCCGAACGGCGGTAAAACTGCCTCAGGTAGGGCGCATCCTGCCTGTTAAGGCGATGGTAAACCAGGGTGAAACTTGTGGCAAAAACCACGAAGAAGAAACCGGTCGCCAGCATGAAATTCATGCCCTGGTAAAAATAAATGCCATACATGATAGCGATGGTGCAAAAGGAATAAATAAGTCCCATAAGTATGCCTGAAGCCACCATGAAAGGCGTAAACTTGCTACGCGATTTAGGGGTGGCAAGGTCTTGTAGGGAAGCCCGGTTGAAAATAAAGAACCCGAACCACATATAAAAGATGGCCAAAAGCACCATGGCGGTAATCAGCAGGCCGTTGAGCGCCGTGCCAAAAGCAAAGCGAAACATCACCAGACCAATGGTAATCAGCCCCATATAATATTCAATCTTTTTAAAAACTGTCTTGTTGTTGTCCATTGTTGAAAGATTCAGCTCTGACTGCACGCCAATTTACGAAAAATTATGTGCATATATTGTCTGAAGTTTCTTTTTCTTGATTTTTTCTTTTATACGATGTTTACCTCGGTTTCCAGGGAAACCCCAAATGTTTTGCTTACAGAGGCTTTGATTTTCTCTGACAGGGCTGCAATCTCCCCGCCGCTGGCCTTTCCATAGTTTACCAGCACCAGTGCCTGCAAAGGATGCACACCGGCATCGCCCTCCCGGAATCCTTTCCAGCCCGCCTGTTCAATGAGCCAGCCTGCAGCCAGCTTCATGCCGCCCTTATCGGGGAAAGCCACCAGACCAGGATATTCGGCCTTGAGGCGCTCGAAAACAGATTGCTCCACCACCGGATTTTTGAAAAAGCTGCCCGCATTGCCCGTAACGGCCGGATCGGGAAGTTTACTCTGGCGAATGCTGCAAACCACCTCGCGCACATCGGCAATGGTGGGTTGGAGAACACCACGCTGCTGCAGCTCGGCTTGAATAGCCCCGTAACCAAGGTTTAGCAAATGATTTTTTTTGCGAAGTCGGAAATTTACCGATAGTATCACATATTTACCCTTGGCTTCCCGCTTAAAAATGCTGTCGCGATATCCAAACTGGCATGCTTGCGCGGAAAAATACCGGACCTGCCCATTGTCTTTTTCAAAAGCCTCCAGGCTTTCAAAGCAATCCTTCAGCTCCACACCGTAGGCGCCAATGTTTTGAATGGGACTGCTTCCTACATGGCCCGGTATCAGCGAAAGGTTTTCGAGGCCACCCCAGCCGTGCAACACACAGAAACTTACAAACTGGTCCCAATCTTCGCCTGCAGCGGCTTTCACCACCACTTCGCTTTCGTTTTCTTCTACTACCTCTATGCCTTTGAGGTTGATTTTGATCACCAGCCCTTCGTAATGGTCTGTGAAAAGCAGATTGCTTCCTCCTCCCAGCAAAAGATGGGGAGTGGTTTCGATAGGAAAAAGATCGTACACCTGTTGCAATTCATTCAAGGTTTCCACTTCGGCAAAGTACCTTGCAGAAACATCTATACCAAAAGTATTGAGGCTTTTTAAAGAATGGTTCTCAATGATGCGCATGGGTTGTTGGTAAAAGGCAGGTTGCAAAGGTAATGTTAACAGACAAAAAAACCGGGAATACTCCCGGTTAAAGCAGTTCAAGAAAATATTTGTTTATCGCGTAAGGATGATCTCCTTTTCACTTACCATTTTCCTGAGGTTAATCAGGGCATAGCGCATGCGCCCCAATGCAGTGTTGATGCTCACATTGGTCTGCTCGGCAATGTCCTTAAAGCTCATGTCCTGGTAATGCCTCATTTTCAGCACTTCTTTCTGCTCTTCGGGCAGGTACTCAACCAGCCTTTGCACATCACTATGAATCTGCGCAATGATCATCTTGTCTTCAACCGTTTCCTCATACACCTTTAGGGTTTCGAACAGGTCGTATTCCTCGCTGTTTTCGATAAAAGGCATGCGCTTCGATTTGCGGAAGAAGTCGATAATAAGGTTGTGCGCAATGCGCATAACCCATGGCAAAAACTTGCCCTCCTCGTTGTAGGCGCCAGCACGCAAGGTATTAATCACCTTAATGAAGGTGTCCTGAAAAATATCCTCGGCCAGATGTTTGTCTTTTACAATGAGTAAAATGTAAGAAAAGACTTTGCGCTGATGCCGTTTTACTAATTCTTCGAGTGAAGAGTGATCACCGTTAATGAACTGACGTATTAACTCCTGATCGCTGATTACGCGGTCATTCATCATAATTGCCTCCTGAATTTAAGAACAAGAGTATACGTCTATTCGATAATCATTCCTCCAATTTTAATGAGACATCAAGCGATTTATGAAGAGCAGAGCAAATATAGGTGATTTTTTTTCAGCATTCAAGAAAAAAATGCTTTTTTGTATTTTTAACATTAAAATTTTCTGTCGATAAAGATATATTAATCTTCAACCAGAAAACCAATTGTAATTACGAGATCTATACAGGTGTTTTCCACTAGGTGAATGAGGCTGGCACTGAAAAAATCAATGCCAGCCTCATTCGAAAAATTAGCCTGATTATGCGGATTGATTACTCTTCAACCGTATACAGGAAGCGTTTGATGCTCTTCTTGGGAGTTTTCTCAAACTCTTCGGGTACTATTTTGATACGACTCACGTTCATGAAGTTGGGCAATTCGTGGTTAAGGTGTTTGCGGTGGCCTTCCATAATCTCATTGATCTGGGCTTCGCTCAGTCCGGCTTTGTTGGCAGCCTCCATGTCAGGGTAAATCAGGGCAACCAGTTGTTCGTTCTTTTCTACCACTAGGGCTTCCTGCACGTAAGGCAGGTTGTTGTATTTGTTTTCGATCTCTTCGGGGTAAATGTTTTGTCCTGAAGCTCTCAGTATCATGCTTTTACTGCGACCCTTGATGTAAATGAAGTTGTCCTTGTCTATCACGCCCAGGTCGCCGGTGTGCAGCCAGCCCTCCTTGTCGAGGGCCGCAGCAGTGGCTTCTTCGTTTTTGAAATAGCCCAGCATTACGTTTTCGCCCCTTACCAGGATCTCGCCCACCTCGTTGTAGGGGTCCGAGCTATCGATTTTTACCTCCATGTTGTCAACAATCTTTCCTGCTGAGCCCAGGCGGGTCTTGTCCCAGTTGGCATAGCTTATCAGTGGTCCGCATTCAGTCATGCCATAACCAATGCTGAAAGGAAACTTAATTTTGTTGAAGAAAATTTCCACATCTTTATTCAGGGCAGCCCCGCCTATAACGACTTCGTGGAAGTTGTTTCCAAAGGCCATGCTAAGCTTTTCGCGAATTTTTTTCTTGATTACATTGTTGATGATGGGGGTGTTGAGCAGCACTTTCATGCTGGGTTTGCTGATTACAGGCAACAGCTGTTTTTTGTAAATCTTTTCAATGACCAGAGGCACCGAAAGAACCAATCGTGGTTTTATATTCTTGAAGGCTTCGAGAATCAAAGCCGGGCTGGGCGTTTTGGTGAGGAACGTGACATGGCAGCCCAGGGTAAAGGGCCACAGAAACTCAAAAGCGCAGCCATAGGTGTGGGCCAGGGGCAGAAACGAAACAATTTTGTCGCCCGGATCGAGGGGCATATTGTTATTGGCATAAACTACATTAGCCGTTAGGCTGTTGTGGTGTATCATTACGCCCTTGGTGAAACCGGTGGTGCCTGAAGTATAGCTGATTTCGGCCAATTCTGAGTTCGGAACCGGCTTATAATTTGCATCTTCGGGCTTCAGCCCACCCGGGTATTTGGCCAGGAATACTTTTTCTGCTTCAGCCTTCTTTTTCTCACAATCTTTGTTCTTTCCGCATGCCAGCAATGAAAAATCCTGCAGCGAAAAAACCCCAAGCAATTTCTTCATTTCGCCAATCTCGAGGTTATCAAAAATATTGTCGGCGGCAAACATAAGCAACGAATCGCTGTGATTGGTAATGTGGTGCACATCGTTGGGCTTGAAATCGGGCAAGATCGGAACTATTACAGCACCGTAAGTAATGGTGCCCAGGAAGGTTACTCCCCAGTTGGCGGAATTTTTCCCGATAAGGGCCACCTTGTCGCCTTTCTCTACCCCCAGTGCCTCAAAAAGACAATGCAGGCGCGCAATGCGGGTGGCAACCTCCTTAAAGGTTAAACTTTCGCCCTTATAGTCAGTCATCGATTCCAGCTCCCAATTCTTGCGAATACTACCGCTGATAAATTCTGTCAGGTTTTCCTTCATCATAGCTTTTCAGTTTTTCTGGTTTGTAAAAAGGCTACTCTCCCACCAAAGGGAAAAACACTGCAAGGTACAAATAAATGTTTAACTTAAATATAAGATTCCCTTGGTGGAAAGACCTGCCGGCAAAAAAAATGAGTACTTCAGATGGCTTGGGGCAGAAGATTTAAAAGTTTAACTTTGCAAGTTATTTTTTTCTGAAATGAATGCAAGCCCTCCTGTAATTTCGGACGATCCGAAACAATACATATTAATAAAAGGTGCCCGGGTTCACAACCTCAAGAACGTGGATGTGGGCTTGAAGCGCAACAGCCTGGTGGTTATTACCGGCCTGTCGGGCTCTGGCAAGTCGTCGCTGGCTTTCGATACCCTCTATGCTGAGGGTCAGAGGCGTTATGTAGAAAGCCTGAGTGCCTATGCCAGGCAATTTCTTGGGCGCATGCATAAGCCTGAAGTCGATTATATCAAAGGCATTTCGCCGGCCATTGCCATTGAACAAAAGGTGAATTCACGCAATCCACGATCCACCGTAGGCACCTCCACGGAAATATATGAATATCTGAAACTGCTTTTTGCCCGCATTGGCAAGACCTATTCACCCGTTTCGGGCAACCAGGTTATGCGGCATTCGGTTACCGATGTGGTTGATTATGTCATGGCCCTGCCCGAAGATACCATGGTGGTAGTGCTTTCACCTATTAACCTGAAACCGGGCCGAATGCTCGACCAGCAGTTGAGTGTGCTTTTGCAGCAGGGGTTCACGCGCATCATGCTCAACGACGAGATTAAACGCATTGAAGACGTGCTGCCCGGACTGCACGATATTCCGGTCAGGAAAAAACCCTGTGTGGTGGTCGACCGCTTCAGCGCACGCGCTCAAGACCCTGACCTGCCTTCACGGGCCGCCGATTCGGTGCAAACCGCGTTTTTCGAGGGCGAAGGCGAGTGCCTGCTGGAATACGAAGTTTCCGGGCAGAAAAAGCAAATGTACTTCTCGAGTCGTTTCGAATTGGATGGAATCATTTTCGAAGAGCCCTCAGCAAATCTTTTTACTTTCAACAATCCTTTCGGGGCTTGCAAAGTGTGCGAAGGCTTTGGCAGTGTCATTGGCATAGATCCCGACCTGGTGATTCCCAACAAAAGCCTGAGCATTTACGAAGGGGCCATTGCCTGCTGGAAAGGCGAGAAAATGGGACAATGGAACGAAGCCCTGTTGAAAAATGCCTATAAGTTTGACTTTCCAATACATAAGCCCTGGTACCAGCTAAGCCAGGAGCAAAAGGAACTTCTTTGGACCGGAAACAGCTATTTCGATGGACTCGATGAATTCTTTAAAATGGTGGAGGCCAACACCTATAAGATTCAGTATCGTGTCATGCTGTCGCGTTACCGCGGGAAAACTGTATGCCCCGAATGCCATGGTACCCGGCTCCGCAAGGACGCAGCATATGTAAAGGTGGCCGGAAAATCCATTTCGGAGCTGGTGCTGATGCCTATCGATAGCCTGGCCAGATTTTTTCAGACCATTGCCCTCGATCCGCATGAGCGCGAGGTGTCGCGACGGCTGCTGCTGGAGATCAACAGCCGCCTGGCTTTCCTTACCGATGTGGGCTTGGGTTACCTGACGCTGAACCGCCTTTCGAATTCCCTCTCGGGGGGCGAGTCGCAGCGAATCAACCTGGCCACCTCGCTGGGCAGTAGCCTGGTGGGCTCCATGTACATTCTCGACGAGCCCAGCATTGGCTTGCATCAGCGCGATACCCATCGCCTGATTGAGGTGTTGAAAAAGCTGCGTGATCTGGGCAACACAGTAATCGTAGTAGAGCACGACGAAGATATTATGCGTGCAGCCGACCAAATGATCGACATTGGCCCCCTGGCCGGAAGCCATGGAGGGGAGATTGTCTTTCAGGGCTCTTTCGAAGATTTGCTTAAGCATAAAACCAGCCTTACGGCGCAGTATCTTGGCGGAAAGCTGAATATTCCCCTGCCCAAAAGCCGCCGCCGCTGGAAAGAGTTTATTGAATTGAAAGGGGTGAGGCAACACAACCTGAAGGGCTTCGATATTAAAATTCCGCTGAAGGTCATGACTGTGGTAACCGGGGTGAGTGGTTCGGGAAAAACCTCGCTGGTAAAAACCATTTTGTTCCCTGCCCTGAAAAAGCTATATGGAGGCTATGGCGAACGCACCGGACAGTTTGATGCCCTGGAAGGTGATCTGAAAAGCATTGCTGAAGTGGAATACATAGACCAAAACCCCATTGGCAAGTCGTCGCGCTCCAATCCTGTTACTTATCTCAAGGCCTACGACGACATCCGCAGCCTTTATGCCGATCAGCCCCTGGCCAAAACACGAGGGTATACACCCGGCTTTTTTTCCTTCAACATTGAAGGCGGGCGCTGTCCCGAATGCGAAGGCGATGGCCATGTGAAGATCGAAATGCAGTTTATGGCTGACATTACCTTGGTGTGCGAAAGCTGCAAGGGAAAGCGCTTCCGCGACGAGATCCTCGACGTGACTTTCGAAGGAAAGACCATAACCGATATCCTTGAACTGACCGTTGATGATGGAATAGAATTTTTTAATGCGGCAAAAAAAAATTGTAGCGCCTGTAAGCGTATTGCTTCCAGGTTGCAGCCATTGGCCGATGTGGGCCTGGGCTACGTGCGATTGGGGCAGCCCAGCAGCACCCTCAGCGGGGGAGAGGCCCAACGCATCAAACTGGCATCATTTCTTACCAAGGGTATCACCACCGAAAAAACACTTTTTATTTTCGACGAACCCACCACCGGGCTGCATTTTCACGATATAAACAAATTGCTGGTTGCTTTTAACGCACTATTAGAAAACGGCCATTCCCTGGTTATTATCGAGCACAATCCCGAAGTGATCAAAAGCGCCGATTGGATCATCGACCTGGGCCCTGAAGGCGGGGAAGAGGGTGGAAACCTGGTGTTTGAGGGTACCCCTGAAGAACTGGTAAAATGCGAAAACTCTTATACCGGGAAATTTCTGAAAGGGAAAGTAGTTAGTAGGGACAGGTCGTGACCTGTCCCTACTTGTTTTGAGTTGCGACCTGTCCCTGCTGGAGAAATTGTCTTAGATTGTGCGTCCGGGGTAAACCTTCAGGGCTTCTTCCAACACTTTTACAGATTTTTTCAGGTCTTCTACATTAAGCACGTAGCTGATACGCACTTCCTTCATGCCAGCGCCGGGGGTTGAGTAGAAACCCGTGGCAGGGGCCAGCATAACGGTTTGTTTTTCAAATTCAAACGACTCGAGCAGCCACTGGCAGAATTTATCGCTGTTGTCGATGGGCAAGCGGGCCGTTACATAGAATGCCCCTTTTGGATTGGGACACATCACGCCGGGAATCTTGTTCATGCCTGCCACCACGGTGTCGCGGCGGTTTTTGTATTCCTCGATCACCTCCACAAAATAGCTGTCGGGTGTGGCCATGGCGGCTTCGGCAGCGATTTGTCCCAGCGAGGGTGGGCTCAGGCGGGCCTGGGCAAATTTCATGGCAGTGCGCATTACCTCCTTGTTACGCGATATCATGGCGCCTATTCGCACGCCGCAGGCACTGTAACGCTTCGACACCGAGTCGAAAAGCACCACATGCTCTTCCAGACCTTCCAGATTCAGCACCGAAAAATGGGTGGTGCCATCGTAGCAAAACTCGCGATACACCTCGTCGGCAAAAAGGAAAAGGTCGTGCTTCAACACGATCTCACGCAGGGTTTCCAGCTCTTCGCGCGAATAAAGGTAGCCGGTGGGGTTATTGGGGTTGCACACCATAATGGCCTTGGTGGCAGGGGTAATGGCTTTTTCAAATTCAGAAATGGGAGGCAGTGCAAAGCCACTTTCGATGCTCGATATAATGGGCTTCACCTTTACACCGGCGCTGGTGGCAAAACCATTGTAGTTGGCATAGAAGGGCTCGGGAATGATGATTTCATCGCCAGGATTGAGGCAGGTCTGCACCGCAAATAGAATGGCCTCAGAAGCACCTGCGCCAACTATGATCTGATCGGGCGTAACATGAATGCCATGCTTCTCATAATATTTGCACATACTTTCCCGATAGGAAAGAATGCCGGCCGAATGGCTGTATTCAATTACCTTGATGTCGAGCTTGTGCATGGCGTCGATCATGCTTTGGGGAGTAGGAATATCGGGCTGGCCGATGTTAAGATGAAACACCTTGGTGCCGCGCTTTTTGGCTTGGTCGGCATAAGGCACCAGTTTGCGGATGGGGCTTTCGGGCATCAGGCGTCCCTTTTCGGAAATGTTGGGCATAAACGATGGTATTTATATGGTTGATAACTAGATTTTAGCCGTGGTTTTGCAGGGCAAAGTTCCCAAAATTTTTACGGATTTCCTAGAGATATTCAAAAGACTTTAATCTGTCTTTTCCTTTGTTTAGTCGGAGGGTTTTGTGTTTGCAGGCAGCACTTCACCCTTAACGGGAATAGTCAGGGTTTTATGCCATGCATTGGTGTGTATTACAATATTGCGTTTAAAACTTCCGGTGCGGCTGGTGTCGTAGCGATAAGAAATGGTGCCCTGCTCACCGGGTTTGAGCGGCTGCGCTGGCCAGGTGGTGATCAGCAGTCCGCAAGAGCTACGCACCCTCGAAATAACCAAATCATAACGCCCCGCATTGGTAATGCTCAACATGCCCTGGGCCTGACCTCCGGGCAACAGTTGCCCCATGTCGATGCTGTCGGCAGAGAGCACTGCAAAGGGAAAGTTGTTTCTGGCTTCGGGAGGATCGGCAGCAACTATTGACTGAAATATCCCAGGTAGAATAATTAGAAAAAGAAGGTATATGGCACTTTTTAGCACGGCATTGATTAAATTAAATTTGCCGGCTAAATTAGGTAAGTTTTGCCAAATGGGATGCGAAAATCGCTAGCGCTTGCCAAAAGGCACCGCTATCCCAAGCCAGGGTACGGCGAAAAAATTGTCAATTCCTTCAAACATGGGAATAAGCAAGCCATAATCAAGGCTCATGGCTCTGAAATCAAACCGACCGCCCAGAAAAGAAACCAGGTTGAATGCATCTACACCGCTTACGAAATAATTCTCTGTCATAAGGTGGTGCCTTTGCCCGGTCCTGACCATGCCGCTAATGGATACCAGTGGACTTTGGGCCCAGTCGTTGCCTGCATAGCCATATCCCAAACCCAAACTGAGGTTGTTGTTTCGGTTTCCCAAGGTTGCTGTAAATGTCAGGAATCCTACAGACCCTTCCACATCTTCTCCAGCAATGGTGGCAATAATGGCGTTGGCGCCCAGCGAAAAATTATCCCTGGAAACAGGAATGCTAACGGATGGCACTATCCAAATGGGTGAGGCTGTTCCGGCAAAAAGAAACAAGGGAATAATTCCTGCCCCAATGGAAATATTGTTGGTAATACCGTAATGAGCCTGATTGAAAAATATCCAGGAGTTCTGGTAGTATCCGCTCCCTTTTGGAATGCCGAGACTGTTTGAAAGTATAAAATAGCGATTGCCATGAAGGTTTTCGCTTTTGCCGCCGCCTGAAACCAGGGTTTGCCGCACAATATTTCTTCTCAGAATGGTCAGGTCGCCCAGGTTCTCAGTGCGAAACACAATGGCATCGCTGGTCTCAGAAATAATAACGCCGGTATACACATTCCGATCGACCGTTTCAATTCGGTAAACTTGTGGCTTTTCTTCTGTTTGCTGGGCAAAAAGGGTTTGTCCGGCAATCAAAACAAGGAGAAAACTGATAACAACAAATTGAGTTTTCATGGGTTTTGGTGTTTTGGTTTATGAAAAATCAGTTGCTAAAATATTGGAATCCAACGCTTCAGCATTTTGTAAATTTATTAAAATATTTTCAATATTTCTTACGTGAACAACTGAAAATGACTAAAACTTATTGCCGGTTATTTATCAGTGCTTTAATCCAAAAAACATTATTTTTGCTTCCTTAATCAAAATGCCGGGGATATGAAGACTCGTCTGTTTGTTGTTTCATTAATTACTGCAATGACACTTGTAAGCTGCAAGCCCCAAGCCGGGCAGGATACCTATCCGATGTATACAGGCCATGACCTGGGAGTAACATGGAGTACCGAAAAAACCACTTTTCGCATATGGGCACCCACTGCCGATGAGATTATTTTAAGGATTTACGATCAGGGCCACGAAGGGGAACTGATCGAAACCTTTCCCCTTGAAAAAGACCGCAAAGGCACCTGGCTGCTTGAGCTCGAAGGCAATTGGAAAAACCGCTATTATACTTTCCAGGCCCGCATTGGCGAAGACTGGAACAACGAAGTGCCAGATCCCTATGCCAAGGCGGTGGGTGTGAACGGCAACCGCGGCATGATCGTCGATTTTTGCGAGACCGATCCTGAAGGCTGGGAAAATGATGTGCGCCCGCATCTCCAAAGCCCTGCCGATATTGTAATTTGGGAAATTCATGTGCGCGATTTCAGTATACACCCAAGCTCAGGCTCAAAATACCCTGGCAAATTCCTGGCATTCACCGAAAGGGGTACCAAAAGCCCCGAAGGGCTTCCAACCATGGTTGATCACTTGGTGGAACTGGGCATTACCCATGTGCACCTGCTGCCGGTTTACGATTTTTACACCGTTGACGAAACCCGCCTTGATGAGCCCCAATTTAACTGGGGTTACGACCCGAAAAACTACAATGCGCCCGAGGGTTCATATTCAACTGATCCCTTTGACGGTCGGGTACGAATCAAAGAATTCAAGCAAATGGTGCAGGCTCTTCACAATGCAGGCATACGCGTCATTATGGACGTGGTTTACAACCACATGTACGATGCAGTTGCCTCGCCATTCGAACAGCTGGTTCCCGGTTATTTTTTCCGCCGCTGGGAGGATGGCAGCTTTTCCGATGGAGCGTATTGTGGAAATGAAACGGCATCTGACAAACCCATGATGCGCAAATTTATGATTGAGTCGCTGCGCCACTGGGCCAACGAATACCGCATCGATGGCTTCCGCTTCGACCTCATGGGCCTGCACGACATTGAAACCATGAACCTGATTCGTGAAGAAATGGACAGGATCGATCCCAATATTTTCCTTTACGGTGAAGGATGGACAGCAGGGGATACCCCACTCCCGCTTGAAGATCGTGCTATTAAGGCACATGCGGCCAGGCTGGATGGCGTAGCCGTTTTCAGCGACGACATTCGAGATGGCATTCGTGGCCACTGGTACGACGAAAAAGACCAGGGATTTATGGTAGGCAGGGAAGGGGTGAAAGAAAGCATCAAGTTTGGTGTGGTGGCTTCGACCAAGCATCCGCAAATCGATTATGCTGCTGTAAATTATTCTGATGCGCCTTATGCCGATAACCCGTTGAAAACCATTACATACGTTACCTGTCACGATAACCCGGTACTATGGGACAAGACTGTATTTACCTGCCTTGATTGCACCAAACAGGATATGCTCGACATTCAGAAGTTTGCCAACGGCATCGTACTAACCGCTCAGGGCGTGGCTTTCCTGCATGCAGGCGAAGAGATTGTGCGCACCAAATTTGGCGAGCACAACAGCTACAACCTTCCCGACAGCATCAACCAACTGGTATGGACCCATAAGGCCGAATACTACGATGTGTTTGAGTTTTACCGCGATATGGTGGCACTGCGCAAAAACCATCCTGCTTTTCGAATGCCAACCACCGAAATGATTCAAAAACATTTGAGTTTCTTTGATCTGGAGCACCCATTGGTTGTTGGATTTCATATTGGCAACAATGCCAATGGCGATAACTGGAAAAACATTGTGGTGTTTTACAATGCCGATGCCAGCAGGGTTGAAGCCGAGCTGCCGGAAGGCGAATGGAGAGTGGTTGCCACTAAGTATGAGGTAAACGAAAAAGGAGTTAGCACACCAGGCTATAATGCAGCCATTGCAAGTAAAGTAGAGATTCCCTCCCGTTCAATTATGATTCTGGTCGATTCAGCCAGCATCTGAGGGTTTTAAATCCCGAATTCGGCCTCCATATCGCTGGGAAACACAGCCCTTGGGTTTTGCTCCCGTTCTCCTTCATCGGGTTCGTCGGATAGCGGGGCATAAGTTGTGATGCCCGGAGGTTCTTTTTCAAGCGATTCCAGCCAGGCCACGTATTCTTTAACAGAAGCATATCCGTGCTCCCAGGCTTCTTTTAACAGGGGTTTCATATCAGTGGTTTTTTTATTGTTCGAAGACTATTGTAAGAACGTCTTTTAAACCTATAAAATTACAAACAAAAAATCAAATATCAAAATTTTAAGACGAAAAGATTTCACCTTTTCTTATACATTTTTTCAACAACTTATTCTTTCAAGAAACAAGGGGCATCGTAGAGGATGGTATTGCCCTGACTGGTAAGTGCATAGTCAAAGCCCGGATGCAGGCAGTAGGCTCCTGTCTGTCCACTTTTATCGATCGCAATATAGCCAATCTGAGATTCCCGATAATCCGGAATTCTTTTCACAATTCTCAAAACCGCCTCTTCGCAGGCTTGTTGAGGGCTGGCGCCGTTGCGCATAAGCTCTACTATCAGGAAACTCCCCAGGGTTTTCATTACAAGCTCACCTTGCCCGGTGGCTGCAGCACCACCTACCTCATTGTCGCAATACAGTCCGGCTCCGATAATGGGTGAGTCGCCCACCCGGCCATGCATTTTGTAGGCAGCTCCGCTGGTTGTGCATGCACCTGAAAGGTGGCCTTCGGCATCAATGGCGAGCATGCTTATGGTATCGTGGTTCTCGATATTGATCACCGGTTTGTATTTGCCGTTTTTCAGCCATTCCTCCCAAAGAGTCTTTGCTTTTTCAGTCAGCAGGTTCTCTTTCAAAAAGCCGTTGTCGAGGGCAAATTCGAGGGCACCCTGCCCTGAAAGCATAACATGCGGGGTTTTTTCCATTACCAGTCTTGCAACCGATATTGGGTGCATTATGTGCTCCAGAAAACAGACAGCACCGGCATTTCCTTTTTCATCCATAATACAGGCATCCAAAGTAACCTTACCATCTCTGTCGGGATGGCCGCCATATCCCACACTCATTACTTCGGGGTCGGCTTCAGAAACCCGTACCCCGGCCTCTACTGCATCCAGGGCACGACCACCATTTTTTAGGATTTTCCATGCTGCACCATTGGCTTCAACCCCATGGCGCCAGGTGGAAATAATTACCGGTTGTCCTTTGATGGTTTGGGCAGGACCTTTTGCCCGGCTGCAAGCTGACAAACCAAGCAAGCTGACTCCAGCCCCCAGGCTGAGCGACTGGACTATGAAACGGCGGCGATCGATCATGTTATGATTTTATTTTGATTAATGAATTACTTTTGGAAAGCTGTTCCGAAAGTATAAAAAAAATGAATAACCAACCAACCACCCTGATCGAAGCTTGTGTAGAAACCTACGAGCAGGCTGTGGCAGCCGAAAAAAATGGTGCCAGCCGCATCGAACTCTGCGATCGCCTCGATCTGGGCGGTATTACGCCTCCAGTGGAATTGACCGAAGCACTGCTTGAAGTCCTGAAAATACCTATTATGGTCATGGTGCGGCCCCGCGAAGGCCATTTTGTGTATTCTGAACCTGAATTTCAGCTAATGAAAATGGATGTGGTACTATTGAAGAATATGGGCTGCCATGGGGTGGTGCTTGGTCTGCTTACCAGCAGCGGAGAGATCGACATTGAACGGACCAGGGAATTGGTCGATCTTGCCCGTCCTATGAAGGTTACATTTCACAAGGCATTTGACGAATGCCCTGACCTTTTTCGGGCGCTGGAAGACCTGAAAAAAACAGGGGTAGACCGCTTGCTGACGTCTGGCGGAAAAGCTACCGCACGGGAAGCCTCGGGGTTACTTAATCAATTAGTTGAAAAGTCCGAAGGAAAACCCCAACTGATTGTGGCAGGCAAGGTTAACAGCAAAAATATTAATGACCTTAAACTGTTGATTAATAGCGCAAAAGAATTTCACGGTAGAAGAATTGTCCCCGGCATCTGACGAACCAATCAATTGTTTTCTTAATTTTCGGACTTAATTTCCTTTAATTTTCCCCATATGGCCATCGAAGTTCGTGAACTCAGCGGAAAAAAAGACCTCAGGACTTTTATTTTCCTTCCTGAAAAGATTCACAAAGATCACGAAGGTTGGGTCCATCCCCTATATATAGATGAATGGGCTTTTTTCAATCCTTTAAAAAATAAATCGTTTGCAAACTGCCTTACGATAATGGCCTTGGCCTGGGATGGCGATCGGCCTGTGGGGAGGATCATGGGGATTATCAACCCAAAATACAATGAAATTCATTTTGAACGCAATGCCCGTTTTTTTGCCCTGGAGTGCTACCAGGACATTGAGATTGCCCGGGCTTTGCTCGAGTTTATTGGCAAGTGGGCGCGCGAAAAGGGCATGGCCAGGCTGGTAGGCCCACTGGGCTTTTCCGACAAGGATCCACAAGGATGTAAAATTGAAGGCTTTGATGCTCCGCCTGCCATCACCACACCCTGCAACTTCCCGTGGATGAAAGATTTTTATGAGGAATTGGGCTTTTGTAAAGAAGTTGACCTGGTGTCGTACAAGATTATTATGCCCGAACAGGTGCCAGAGTATATTGAAAGGGTATCAAAAAGGGTGATTGAAAGCAATGGCTATGTTATGCACGAATTTAAGAGCCGTCGCGAAATGCGCCCCTGGATCGTTCCGGTTTTTAAATTGGTAAATATTACATTTACTAATATTTACGGCTTTATTCCCCTCGAAGAGAAAGAAATGCAGGAATTGGCCGACCGTTACATTCCAATCCTTGACCCTCGTTTTGTTAAGGTTATTACCAAGTCAGATGGCGAACTCCTTGCCTTTGTCGTGAGCATGCCCGAACTCAGCCAGGGAATAAAACGCGCCCGAGGCCGGCTGTTTCCATTTGGCTGGTACCATATTATGCGAGAAAGCCGACGCACCCGAATGCTGACCTTGCTGTTGGGGGCTGTTAAAGAAGAACATCGTGGCAAAGGTCTTGACTCGCTGATGAGCCTCCGGCTTCTGGAGTCAGCTATCCATGCAAGGATGGAATACATCGACAGCCACCTCATACTGGAGCACAACAAACGGATGTGTGCCATGTGCGACCGTATTGACGGGAAAGTTTACAAGCGCTTCCGCATTTTTTTCAAGGAATTGTAAATCGCTTTTTTCTTCTGATTTTTTCTTTTCCCTTCCGGGGAAAATTAATGCATTGGCATTGCATGGTTGAAATATTTGCCTTAGGTTTGCTGATGCAAGCATCACCCCCTAAACCCATCACCATGTCATCACGATCTTTTACCACCATAGCACTGCTATTGGTCGCCATTTCAGTCACTTTCTGGCAATGCGGAGGACGCAAAAAAGCAGGAGGAATTATTGAACCTGCCTTCAATCCGCATATTTCGGCCTTCACCTCGGGCGTTATTTCAAGCGCCTCAACCATAACAGTGGTACTCAGCGAAGACTACCAGGGCGAAATCACGTTGAATGAGCCCCTGGGTGAAAAGCTGTTCGAGCTTTCTCCAGCCATTAAGGGAACAACTTACTGGACCGATAGCCGTACCATTGAATTCAGACCCGAGGAGCGCCTTCCAAACGGGAACACTTTCTCGGTTAAGTTTTTCCTTGGCAAACTGAGGAATGTGCCCAAAGAGTTCGCTGCATTCGCATTTTCTTTTCAAACCATCCCTCAGTCTTTTAGCGTTGACGCCAATGTGTTTGAGCCCCTCGATCCGGCCGATGGGATTTGGAACCGTCTGAGTGGTGTGCTGGTGGCAGCCGATATTCTGGAGCACGATCAACTGAAAAAACTCCTGAAAGCAAGCCAGGGCAGCAAGCAACTCAGCATTTCATGGGAACAGCAGGCTGCAGGTACTTCTCATCCCTTCCGCCTCGACAGCATTCAGCGCAAGGAGGGAAAAAGCCAGGTGGTGATCAGTTGGGATGGAAAGCCGGCTGGCATAGAGACCAAGGGTGAAATGACCATCGATATACCTGCCATCAGCGATTTTACGGTGATGGACGTGAGGGTGGTTCAGCAGCCCGATCAGTATGTGTCCGTTCGTTTTTCCGATCCCCTGCAAAGGGATCAGGAGCTTAGTGGCTTGATTCGCATCCAGGATGCCGAACGCCTGCGACTGCTCATTGATGGCAACGAAGTGCGCGTTTACCCTGAAGCGCGCCTCTCGGGCAGCCGCACACTCACCCTCGAAGAGGGCATCCGAAGCCAGCGCGGATATCGCCTTGAAGAGGCCAGGACTTTCAATATTGCCTTTGAAGATATTAAGCCTGCTGTGCGCCTTAGCGGAAAGGGTGTGATCATTCCCAGCAGCGACGGCCTGATATTTCCTTTCGAGGCGGTGAATCTGCGGGCCGTGGAAGTCAGGATTATTAAGATTTTTGAAAGCAATGTGGGGCAATTTCTCCAGGTGAATAACCTTGATGGGGGCGACCAGTTGAAAAGGGCAGGGCGTCTGATCTTTCAGCGAACCATACCCCTGACTTCTGATCGCCCGGTTGACTATGGCCGTTGGAACACTTTTTCATTTGATCTTTCAAAACTTATCAGTGCCGAGCCCGGTGCCATTTACCGCGTGGAGATCGGTTTCCGCAAAGAACACTCTACCTATCCTTGCCCCGGTGCTGACCCGGATCAGGTCCTGACACAAATGGGCAATTCAGACCAGGAAGCATTCGAAAACGAGCAAAATTTCTGGGATACGCCCGATGGTTACTGGGATTCTTATTCTCATTTCGATTATTACTATGATGACTTCGACTGGGAGGAGCGCGACAATCCCTGCAGTGATTCTTACTTTGGCCGCCGGCAATCGGTCAGCCGCAACGTGCTGGCTTCCGACCTGGGTATTGTGGCCAAAGGCGGCACCGACCAAGGGATGCTGTTTGCCGTTACCGATCTGCGCTCCGCCAAACCCATTTCAAACGTTTCGCTTGAACTCTACAACTATCAGAACCAACTTATTACTACTGTTTCGACCGATCGCGACGGTATGGCAAGGATAAGTCCCGAAGGGCGTCCCTTCCTGCTTGTGGCGAAACAGGATCAACAGCGCGGCTATCTCAGGCTCGACGATGGCTCTTCGCTCTCGCTGAGCCGCTTCGATGTGTCGGGCAACGTGGTGCAGCGAGGCCTTAAAGGCTTTATTTATGGCGACAGAGGTGTTTGGCGGCCTGGCGATTCGCTCTTCGTAATGTTTATGCTCGAAGACAAGCAAAAACTTTTGCCGGCCAACCACCCGGTGGTTTTTGAATTCTACAATCCTCTTGGTCAGCTGGTTCAACGGATGACGCGAACCAGCGGCCATAATGGTTTTTATAATTTCAGCACCGCCACCAGCCCTGATGCCCCCACCGGAAACTGGTCGGGAAAGGTCAGCGTTGGCGGAACCAGTTTCTCCAGAATATTCAAAATTGAAACGGTAAAACCCAACCGCCTGAAGATTAATCTCGATTTTGGTGTAGACCGCCTCACGGTCGATCAGCCCGATGTGTCGGGCCGACTGAAGGTGAACTGGCTGCACGGAGCTCCGGCTCGTAACCTGCGTGCCACCGTGGCTGTGACCCTTAGTCAGGGAACCACTCGCTTCGACCGTTTTCGCGACTTTGTGTTCGACTTCCCCGGATCGGATTTCAGGACAGAGGAAGTCACTATTTTCGATGCCAGGGTGAGTCAGGAAGGCGAAGCCACGGTGAAGCCTGCCCTCTCGGTAAAAGGCAAGGCACCCGGCATGCTCAATGCCGGATTTGTGGTGCGGGTGTTCGAAGAAGGCGGCGATTTCAGTATCGACCGCTTCACCATGCCGTTTTCGCCCTACCGCAGCTATGTGGGCATCAAGGTGCCTCCCGGAGAACGCTACAGCGGAATGCTGGTAAACAATACCGATCATAAAATTGAAGTGGCAACGGTTGATTCGAAAGGCAATCCTGTTTCGCGCAACGGCCTTGAAATAAATATCTACAAGGTGGAATGGCGCTGGTGGTGGGATGCCTCTGAAGAAAATCAGGCCTCATACATGGGCAACACCCACCACCGCCCGGTGCAAAGTTTTAAGTTGAATACCAGCAATGGCAGCGGAAACTTCAACTTCCGGATTCCACACCCCGAATGGGGCCGTTACCTTATCCGGGTATTCGATCCGGTGAGCGGTCATACCACCGGTAAGTTTGTTTATGTCGACTGGCCGGGCTGGTCGTCGCGCGCAGCGGCTTCTGACCCTCAGGCTGCCGCCATGCTCACTTTTGCAACCGACAAGCAGAAATACCAGGTGGGTGAGCAGGTGCAGGTAACGCTGCCTACCATGCAGCAAGGACGCGCCCTTGTCAGTATTGAGTCTGGATCAAGAATTATCGATGCCTGGTGGGTAGAAGCCAAAGGTGAGGAGACGCGCTTTTCTTTCCCCGCCACCGCCCAGATGGCTCCCAATGTTTACATCAATGTTACCCTGGTGCAGCCACACGCACAGACGGTCAACGACCTTCCTATACGAATGTACGGAGTAATACCTGTGGCTGTTGAAGACCCGTCCACACGCCTGAACCCGCAAATCGAGGCGCCCGATGTGCTCAGACCTGAGGAAAACGCCACCATTAAGGTAAAGGAAGCCAATGGCAAGCGAATGACCTACACTTTGGCCATTGTGGATGAAGGTCTGCTAGACCTGACCCGGTTTGCTACTCCCAACCCATGGACATCGTTCTATGCCCGCGAAGCCCTCGGTGTCAGAACCTGGGATATGTACGATTATGTGCTGGGTGCTTTTGGCGGACGTATTGAACGCATATTTAGCCTCGGTGGAGATGAAGAGATTGTCGGTCAACCCGAATCACAAGCCAACCGTTTCAAACCCATGGTGAAATTCATAGGGCCTTTTACCGTTGAGCGTAACCGAACCAATAGTCATACTTTCATGATGCCGCAGTATGTGGGCTCGGTAAGGGTGATGGTCATTGCCGGGGATCAGGGTGCCTATGGGCACGCCGAAAAGACCGTGCCTGTTAAGAATCCCCTGATGGTGCTTGCCACCCTGCCAAGGGTGCTCACCCCGGGCGAAAGCGTGAAACTGCCGGTGACAGTTTTTGCCATGGAAAATGGTGTGCGCAATGTAAAGGTTGAGGTGCAAACCAATGAACTGCTTCCTGTGAAAGGCCCGAAAACCAAAGATGTGAGCTTTTCGCAGGTAGGCGACCAGGTGGTGAACTTCGACCTTGATGTGGCAAAAGCCCTTGGAATTGGCAGGGTAAAAGTGATCGTGAGCAGCGGCCGTGAGCGTGCCGAATACGACATTGAGATCGACGTGCGCAACCCCAATCAGCGCATCAGTCAATTTGTGGAGGCCGTGATTGATCCCGGCAAGGATTGGAGTTCGCAATTTGCTCCTCCGGGAATGGCCGGCACCAATACAGGGGTGTTGGAAATCTCCTCCATTCCTCCTGTGGATTTCGGTCGTCGGCTGAAGTATTTGATTGGTTATCCTCATGGTTGTGTGGAGCAGGTCGCTTCGGCCGCCTTCCCGCAGTTATTCCTGGGCTCGGTGATGGAAATGGATGCGGCAATGCGCAACCATACCGAAAACAATATCAGGGAGGCTGTAAGGCTTATGGCCCGCTACCAGCTGCCCGATGGCGGTCTTTCTTACTGGCCGGGCGTTTCGGAGGCCAGCGACTGGGGTACCTCCTATGCTGGCCACTTCATGCTCGAGGCTGAAGCCAAAGGTTTTACCCTGCCGGTGGGCTTCAAAGAAAACTGGGTGCGTTATCAGCGAAACCAGGCCCGCAACTTTAATGTGACTCAAACCAATCCGCGCTTTACTGCATGGACGCAGGCAGATCTGCTGCAAGCATACCGTCTATATACCCTGGCCTTGGCCAAGGCACCGGAGATGGGCGCCATGAACCGCCTGCGCGAATACAGCCGCCTCTCGCCCCAGGCACGCTGGCGCCTGGCTGCCGCATATGCCCTGGCTGGCCAGCCCGAAGCCGCACAAAAGCTGATTGAAGGCGTTACCAAAGCCATTCAAGAATACACAGCGTTTAACATGACTTACGGCTCGGCCGAACGCGACCAGGCCATGATCATTGAAACCCTGGTTCTCATGAATCGCCGCGATGAAGCAGTTCCTTTAATCAAGCAACTTTCGGAGGTACTTACCAGCCAGCGCTGGCTCAGTACCCAGGCAACGGCTTACTCGCTTTTGGCCATTTCGAAGTTTGCCGGAGACCAGACTGCCGGCCAGGAGATCAGGTACAGCTACCAGATCAACAACGCCAGGGAGCAAAGCCTCACTTCGCGACTGCCTGTGAACCAGGCCGAAATACCTATTGCTGGTGCAAGCCCGGGTAACGTCAGGGTGAAAAACGATGGCAATACCATCCTCTTTGCCCGTGTGCTGCTCAGCGGAATACCCGAAGTGGGTGAAATGACGGCCCAGCAGAATGATATACAGCTCAGGGTAGCATATCGCGATATGCTCGGTAATCCCATAGATGTTTCTAAACTGACTCAGGGCACGGACTTCATTGCCGAAGTTACCGTGTCGAATCCCGGTCGCCTTGGCTACATGACCGATCTTGCACTCACACAGGTATTCCCCTCTGGCTGGGAAATTCACAATACCCGTATGGACGGCTTTGAATCGGCCCATCAGGCCAGCGTGCCAACGTATCAGGACATCAGAGACGACCGCGTGCACACCTTCTTCGACCTGCCACCATATCAGAACAAGAAATTTGTGGTTGTGCTAAACGCCGCTTACCGCGGAAAATTCTTCCTGCCAGGGGTATTCGCCGAAGCAATGTACAACGACCGCGTCAACGCACGCCTTCCCGGACAATGGGTGGAAGTGGTGATGCCGGGGGAGTAATTTTAGAGGTGAGAGATGAGAGGTGAGAAAAAAGCAGTAGTTGCTCAGGGCGGGGATTTTTGATTTATGAATGTTGATTGATGATTGATGATTAAAAGTTGTCGGTCACTTTGAGCTTTAAGCATTTAACCTTTAACCTTGATCCTTGAACCCCAAACCTCAAACCCCGAACCTTAAGTACCGCTTCCTGTCTGCGGCGCTCCTGCTGCTTTTGCTGCTGGTTTGGCTATTCTCGCTTCCGCGGAATTTGTTTCCTGATCCCACCAGTACGGTGATCGAGGATCGGAATGGTGACTTGCTGGGCGCGCGCATCGCTGGGGATGGGCAGTGGCGATTTCCGCCTTCGGAGGAGGTGCCTGAGCGTTTTGAAGAGGCATTGATTGCCTTTGAGGACCGACATTTTTACCGGCATCCAGGGGTGAACCCACTTGCTATCGGGCGGGCTTTGATTCAGAATATCCGTGCAGGCCGCCGGGTGAGTGGTGGCAGCACCATCAGCATGCAGGTGATCCGCCTTTCCCGCAAGGGTAAGCCAAGAACCATAAAGGAAAAAATTGTGGAAATCTTTCTTGCTACCCGGCTCGAAGCACGCTATTCCAAAAGATCCATCCTTTCTCTTTATGCTTCTCATGCCCCTTTCGGGGGAAACGTGGTGGGGCTCGATGCGGCCGCCTGGCGCTATTTTGGCCGTCGGCCCGAAGAGCTGAGTTGGGCCGAAGCCGCCTCCCTGGCAGTGCTGCCAAATGCACCCGCCCTGATCTTTCCCGGTAAAAACCATGAAACTTTGCTTGTTAAGCGCAACCGCCTGCTCGACGAACTTTGGCACCGCGGCCGCATCGACTCGCTAAGCTGTGAACTGTCAAAATTGGAACCGCTGCCAGGGCGTCCTTATCCTTTGCCGCAAAATGCCAGTCACCTGCTCGACAGGGTTTATCTAAGTAATCGCGGAGCGCGGGTGCAGACAACCATCGATGCGCACTTGCAAAGCAGGGCGGTCAGCATTATTCAGGAAAACTACCTTATGCTGAAGGCCAACCATGTCAATAATGCCGCGGCAATAATACTGGATGTGAAAACGGGTAATGTGCTTGCTTATGTTGGAAACACAAGCAACCCGGGCAACAAAGATCAGGGGCATCAGGTGGATGTTATTACCGCTCCGCGAAGCACTGGCAGCATTCTGAAGCCTTTTCTTTATGCCGCCATGATGCAGGAGGGCACTCTTTTGCCCAACACCCTGGTGCCCGACATCCCTACGCAGATTGCCGGCTATTCGCCAAAAAACTATTTTCTGACCTACGACGGGGCGGTACCCGCCAAGCGCTCGCTGGCGCGCTCGCTCAACGTGCCTTCGGTGCGCATGCTGCGCGAATACGGGGTAGAAAAGTTCCATTTTAACCTGAAGCACCTGGGTATGAACACCTTGGTGTACCCGCCCGGGCATTACGGATTGTCCCTGATCCTTGGCGGGGCAGAGGGCAGCCTTTGGGAGATAAGCGGGATGTACGCCAGCCTTTCGAGGGTGCTGCGCCACCATGCTGAATATTACGGAAAGTACGATCCTGGCGATATTCATCCACCCAATTTTGTTTTTCAGCCCCTTTCGGGGAAAAAGCCTTCGTTGCACGAGCGGAGCGACCTTCGTGATCATGGTCCCGTTAGTGCCGCGGCCGTCTGGCTCACCTGGGAGGCCCTGGTGGACGTAAATCGTCCTGATGCCGAGTCGGGCTGGCAGTTAATGCCATCGAAAGGCAGGGTGGCCTGGAAGACAGGTACCAGCTTTGGCGGGCGCGATGCCTGGGCTGTGGGCACCACTCGCGATTTTGTGGTGGGCGTTTGGGTTGGCAATGCCACCGGCGAAGGACGTCCCGAACTTACCGGCATTGGCGCTGCAGCGCCCATCATGTTTCAACTGTTCGACCTGTTGCCATCTTCACCCTGGTTCGAACAGCCTTACGGGGAAATGGAGCAGGTAGTAGTTTGTCGTGAAAGTGGCCATAGGGCCGGCATGTATTGCGAAGTCTCTGATACTATGTGGGTTCATGCCCGTGGATTACAAACACCGCCTTGTCCATACCACGAACTGATCCATCTTGACCTGAGCGGACAGTATCGCGTTAGCAGCGAATGTGAGTCAATTTCCAATATGAACACCGCCTCATGGTTTGTTTTGCCTCCCACCATGGAGTGGTTTTATCGCTCGCGACAACCAGCATACAAGCCTTTACCGCCTTGGCGCAGCGACTGTGCAGGTGGCGCTGGCCCGGCAGCAATGGAAATGATTTATCCCCGCGATGGTATGGCCATTTATGTGCCGCTCGAACTGGATGGTACACCCGGCAAAACCGTATTTGAGGTGGCGCACCGAAAAGACCAGGTGCACATTTTCTGGCACCTCAATGATGAATACCTGGGAGAAACCCGCCACAGCCATCAGATGGCCCTGGCTCCTGAGCAGGGCTTTCACACCCTTACTTTGGTGGATGAAGAAGGTAACACCCTGACGCGGGTGTTTGAAATTGTGGGGAAGAGGTAGCTTTTACAGTTCCAGGATGGCCTTTAAGCCTGTTTCGGGAAGATCGAGCAATCCGGCGGCTGGCAGGCGGCGGGTTAGCTCACGCCAGTTATCATCGGCCTGAAAAATTTCCCGGAAAACCGGCAGGGCTTCATTGAGCCGGCCGCTGTTGGCCAGGCCAATAGCTTTCCAGTATTTCATTTCGAGGTTGTCGGGGAACATTTGCTCGGCAGCACCATATTCCTGCATGGCCAGTTCCATGTCGCCTACTTCCATGGCCAGGTCGCCCCGGTTCATATGGTCGTAGGCACGGTGCACTTTCAGCAGTCTTTCCAGCTCAGCCAGAGGCTCGGCATGGTCATCCACCCGCAGGTCCACCAGCTTGTCCATCCACGGGTGGGGTGGCGGTGTGCTGCTTACCACCAGCAAAACTGCAGATTGCTTTCCGCGAATATCGCCCCCGGCGGCTTGGGCGGCCTTCATGGCTTCGAGCACCCGCTCTGCCAGCGGCAGGTATGCATGTTCCTCATAAGCATTGCGCATGGCCGGAATCACATGATCGTTAAGCATCATATTGGCCTGCACCGAGAAGTTTTCGCCCACGTAATGTCCGGCCGAGGCAATGCACTTAGCACCGGTAAAGGCATAGACATTTCCATGGGTGTCGAGAAAGGCCACCTGGCGAAAGTCGCGGCCTTCATCAAGTGCAATGAGTTGCTTCAAGGCTGTTTCTGCATCAAGGCCTTCCTCCATAAGGGAAAGGCCGTCAGGACCAAAGGCAGGATTTACAAACGACTGGGTGGCGATCACTCCAACGCCTGATTTCCCCCAGCTGACAATGGTTCCCACCGAAAACCAGTGGCTCTGCACTGCCACGGCCATTTCGCCGGTTACGGCATCGCGTGCCACAATGGAATAGGTGTGGGCCAGAGGTTCGGTTTTCTTGTAAACTTGTGCGGAAGCATGATTGCCGGTCATGATCAAAAGAATTAAAATGGGTGTAATTTTCTTCATGGTGATATTTTTGTTGTTTTCAAAGCTATGGAATTTTTTGAATTTTAACAGCTTTGAAAGTGTAAGTTTTAAAGTGCGAAAAGAAGATTTTTAATGAATGTTATTTTAGTAAGATAAACTTTCTTATTTTTGTAATATAAACAATTATTCTTTACCGATGCTTTTAACAAGTGAAATAGAGAAGGCTTACAATGCTCAAAAGGCTTTTCTGGAAACAAAAAATACTGGCATTCCGAGGCAATATCTGGAGAATTTTCAGCCTTTATTTGGGCATGTGGATGTAATTTCCGGAATCAGGCGTTGCGGGAAAAGCACTTTAATGTATCAGATCATCAAAAAATTCTTTAGGAATGTGGCCTATTTTAATTTTGAGGATTCCCGTGTATTCGGTTTTGAAGTTGGAGATTTCCAAAAGTTGGATGAAATAGTAGGTACAGGAATAGAAGCTTACTTTTTTGATGAAATTCAGAATATTCCTTCCTGGGAAATTTTTGTCAGGCAGTTGCATGATCGGGGTGAAAAGATTTACATAACCGGCTCAAACGCCTCTTTACTAAGCAGGGAATTAGGCACAAGGTTAACCGGACGGCACTTGCGCCATGAGCTTTTCCCTTTCTCTTATGCCGAATTTCTTACATTTTCGGGAAAAGAAAACCATCAGGAATCGTTTGATGATTTTTTGACGGAAGGTGGGTTTCCTGAGTACCTGCAGGCAAAAAATCCTGAAGTTCTTCAAAATCTTTTGAAAGACATCGTTTTCAGGGATATTGCCGTTCGCTATGGTGTCAGGAACTCGCGAACCCTTATGGATTTAGCTCTTTTCCTTATTTCAAATATTGGCAAGGAGGTATCTTACAACGGGTTGAAAAATTTTTTTGAAATTGGTTCGGCAAATACTGTTTCTGACTATTTATCATGGCTTGAGGATGCCTATTTGCTGTTCTTTTTACCCAAATTCAGCTGGTCGGCAAAAAAATCTGCTGTTAATCCCCGCAAGGTTTATGCTATTGATAATGGCCTGGTCAAATCCAATTCGCTGAGCTTTTCTAATGATCGGGGTCGTCTTCTTGAAAATCTGGTGTTTCAGTTTCTCAGGCAGAAAAATGTTAAGATTTATTTTTTTCGAGAAAAAAAAGAATGCGATTTTGTGGTGTTCTCCGGAGGGAAATGCCTTACCGTGATTCAGGTCTGCGATGAAATCACGCCGGATAATAAAACCCGCGAAATGGCAGGATTGATGGAAGCTATCAGGTTTTTTGAACTCGAAAAGGGCTTAATTATTACCAGACAGCAAGAGGATAAATTTATTGTTGAAGGGAAAAAAATTGAAATCATTCCTGCCCGGCAATTCCTCTTAGCGTGGGAGATTGACTAACCTATCCTGAAATCCATTGCCAGTCGATTCAGGTGGTCGCTGATAGTGGCGCTGACGCGCTTCAGCATGATCACATCCATCTCGGAGAGGTGTTTGGGATTGATCTTGTTGCTGAACGTTTCGCTGGCTTACGCCAAATTTAAGTGCCCACAGCCGGGCAATGCCAGTTATGGCCATTATGGGCAACTTCACATCGAAGCTGTCCTGTTTTATGATAGAACTATCCATGGCTGGGGGCTTAAGACCTATAATGCTTTTGGCCAGGTTAAAGAAGAACACGTCCTTGTTCTTGAGTTCTTTCTGTACCAGGTGTTGCAGTTCCTCTGCAAGTTCTGTTTGCCCGAACACAGGCCTGAAGTCGAAGAAGATGGAAGTCTTAAGTAATTCCGGTGGGTTGGGGGTGGCGGCCCCGGTGCCGGTCTCCACCAGCCTTTGAATGAGTCTTGGCAAGTGGTTGAGCTGGTCGGAGATCTCGTCAACCGATTCGGCCTTGCCTATGGCGTTGATCAGGTATTCGGGCATGGTCGGCGCCCAGCTCCACGGCAGGTTCATGTAACATCTTTAAGGGTTTTGGTGGTTATTGAATGATTGGTTCAAAGAGCGGTTATATAGAAAGAAAATGAGCCGTTATAAAAAAAACATGGCTAAAATAAGCTATTTTATTTCTGATTCAACAGTTTTTTTCTCAACAATCGGAGGCTTTTATTAAATTCGCTCTGGAAAACAGCAAAGATGAAAGATAAATGCTTGGGCTTTGGAGAATTCAGGGCAATATCCTGGCTCTTGCCAGCCATACTGCCAGGGCTTTTTTTGCTATTATTATTTCCTGTAAATGTAAATTCTCAAACTGCTTTCCGACTGAAGTACTGGCAAAATATGCTCCATGAGGTCGCTGATTTTTCCTTTTTACCGCCAGGGCTTACACCCGAAATGCTTGCCAGTGTGCCTTATGATGACAGAAATGCAAATAATCCTGTTACCATACTCCCTTTTGACGGTACCTTTTTTGCTTTTCGCGACTGTTTTTTCGATGTCAATGTGTGGAAGGATACGGCCTGGGTTAATCTTTACCCTAGGAAATTATATGGTTACAATTGTTCTAGCAAGCAATTTGTAATTAATGGGAAGATTTATTCGATGGGTCGTTATGGTTTTTACAAAATGCACAGTGAGCTGATTCAATGGAGCCCCCGCGACAACCGCTGGAATATTGTGCCTGTTATAAATTTGCCAGACCATTATTCATCAGCGTTGCTTGCGCAAAAAGGCGACACCATCATCAGCCTTTTTGGCACCTATCTGAATGAGAGCCACTCCCTTCTCCGAGAAGAGCCTAACGGTTTTATGCTTGATTTGAAGAAAAGGGAATGGGTAAGCCTCTCGGTAAAATCGAAACACCTTGGAGAAGGGCCCGGACAAACCAATGAGGCATTTGATCTTGATGATTTCCTGGTTTTTAAACATATAAAAGAGGCTGTTTCGGGTTTCTTTATGCTCGACAAGAAAAGCCTCAATCTTTATTTTTGGAATAAGCCAAATACTTTGGGGCAGTCCCCATTTTTCTTTAACAGTGGTAACCTACTAATTTACCAAGAAATTAAATCGGAGATTGTTCAAGTCAATTTTGATCAGGGACGTGAGGAGTTTGAAGCGGTAGGACAGGTTCTGCTGGCCGGAAAAAGGAAAAAAATGCTTTTTGCCGGACTTGGCGTGCTTGTGGCTTTTCTTCTGGCAGCTATAATTTATATATACAGGAAAAAGGTGTCGCATAAATACTTAAATGGTCAGAATGGCCTGGATCCTGATGCCATCGACCGCTTGATTGCCAGGTTTGAAACGCGCTCCGGAACAATCCTGCAAGTTGACGAGCTCGATATAATTCTGGATATAAGCCACCTTCCCAATCCCGATTACAAGCGGGTGCGGCGTTCAAAACTCATTAACGATATTAACTCGCGCTTTAAGGCCCTCCATGGGCAGGAACTCATTGGCCGTCAGCGAAGTGAAAGCGATAAACGCCTGATGGAGTACCTTATTTTTTAGCGTTCCAATCTGTATTTATCAGTATATACATAAAAAATGCCGGTTCCCAGTTTGCTCTGGTGTATTTTTGATTGCCCCGCGAAAAGGTGTTAATAAACCTTCATTTTTTGCTGCCGGGCAAATGAAATTCACATGTTTTATGGAACCATTGCTTAAGCTTAGATCCTTTACCAATGAATTGCGCCTTTATGAAGATCATCTTGAAGGCGAATTCTTTGGAGAGGATATTTTAGCAGCTTTTGGAAACCGGTTTTACAGCCTTAAATACCAGGAGGTGCTTTCGGTGCATATTACCGAAAGCCCTGATCGATACATGATACTGCTGGAGATTGATTTTGCCGAGAAACCGGAATTTGAGAAAAAGCACCTTCATCCCTCCAACCTTTTTTTCAGGAAGTCACGTAAGGAAGAAGTGAAAAACTGCCTGCGGGCCAAAGGCATCATTGATTACTTGCGCCAGAACTCTTTCGATAGCGGACAGGTAAACCGTATCCTTTCGCCCGATAACGAGGAGTTCCTTGATCAGTTCAGCAGTGAGTTTAGTTTTCTGAAGAGAAGAAAGCCCTTTTTTGCCAATTTAAATTTTTTTTAACCAGCCAATGGGGCTTGCGATATTTTTAGTCGGGCAAGAAAAAGAACCTTGCTTTTACCCCTCTCCGCTTTGTTTTACAGCATAGGATTGTGTAACATTGCAATTACATAACCTGTTTCTTTATGAACCTGCTGGCTGGCCTCACAAGGCGAATATTAAGACTGCCCTTTCTGCGAAAGCATTATTACGGCATTTACATAAAGGTGCTTAAACCGCTTGGGTTGTTCAGAAACACCTCGCTGATTCACCACTATGATAAAGGGCTGAAAATCAAGCTGAATATTGGCGACTGGCTGCAGCAACAGATTTATTTTTTTGATGTATTCGATGAGCGGGGACTGCTTTTCCTGGAAAAGAACCTGAAAGAAGGCGATGTGTTTGTAGATGTAGGAGCCAATATTGGTTGCTACACACTGGTGGCCGCCAAACTGGTTGGGCCAACCGGAAGGGTATTTGCTTTCGAGCCGGTGAGCTATGTTTTCGAACACCTTCAATTCAATTTGCAGCTTAACGGATTTAGCCAGGTAATACCCGAGCGACTGGCTTTGCTCGACAAGCCCGTAAGCGTTGAACTGTACATTGCCGATAGGGAAAACCTCGGAATGTCGAGCATCTTTCATCACGATACGGAAAGTGGAATTACAGAAAAGGCTGATGCTGTTAGCCTTGATGATTATGCCGCTGGGGCGGGAATAGACCAAATAAATATTGTTAAAATCGACATTGAAGGCGCTGAGCTGGAAGCCCTCATGGGAATGGAACAAAGCCTGAACCGGTTTCGCCCACTGCTGATTGTGGAAATTAGCGATGAAGTGCTTCACACTGATGCTATCCGTAAGCAACAAACCCTCGAATGGCTGAAAAAACACCGCTATGTAATGAAATGGATTGATACTTGCGGCAATTTATTGAATGAGCCTGATAAACAATCTCTTAACTACTTCAATTTCGTCTTTTTGCCCGAAGAAAATCTTTAAATTTCGTTGGGATCATTTTTTTCTCCAGGGAATAATTTAAAATTGATTAAATTTGCAACAAGGTTGCAAATATTTTTGCTTTTATGAATGAGATATTTTCCTTGCTGGAGAAAAACAAGCTTTCGCGCACGCCCTGCCGCATTGAGGTGCTTAAAACCTTGAAGCTGGCCGGCTCGGCACTTTCGGAAGCAGAAATTCGCGAAAAGATTGGCGATCACTTTGACCGCACCACGGTGTACCGCACCCTTCGCAGCTTTCTGAAGGAGGATGTGATTCACAGCATTTCGCTCGATGGGGGAGGGGTGCGCTATGCCCTCAGCCCGCACAAGGAAGTGGCCCATAGCAGTCATCACGTGCACTTCTTCTGCAACGATTGCAACAGTGTGTACTGCATCTCCCACCAGGCCTTCGAAACACCTGAACTGCCAAAAGGGTTTATGGCGGAAAGTTTTGATTTGCTCATTCAGGGAAGTTGCAGGAAGTGTAAGAAGTGAGAGGGTGAGAAAATGGGAAAATGAGAGAGTGGAAAAATGAGAAAGTGAGAATATAGGAAAGAGGAAGGTGGTGGCCTGCCCGAAGGGCCAGCTTTGAGTAGCCCTGGGTCGCCCAGCGAAGCAATGCACCCAGGGCGTAAGATGAGAGGGTAAGAGGGTGAGAAAATGGGAAGATGAGAAAGTGGGAAAATGAGAAAGTGAGAATATAGGAAAAAGGAGGGTGGTGGCCTGCCCGAAGGGCCAGCTTAAAGTAGCCCTGGGTCGCCCAGCGAAGCAATGCACCCAGGGCGAAGGTGGAAGATGAGAAGATGAGAAGATGTGAGGATCTGAGGATTTGAAAAGATAAAAATTGGAAATTAGAAATAATAAAAGGAAAAATGAGAAAGAGAGATTTTATGAGAATAATGGCTGTATTGGTCACTATGCTTGGGGTTATGATTGGTTGTGGGGAAAGAGAAAGGAAAGAAGATGTAGTGTCGGTGAGTATTTTGCCAGTACAGTATTTTATTGACCGGCTTACGGATAATGCCCTGGAAGTGAACGTAATGGTTCCGCAGGGTGCCAGCCATGGCACCTATTCACCTTCAGCCCGTCAAATGCAAAGGCTTTCCGATTCGGGCATTTATTTCCGTATCGGCTATCTGGGTTATGAGCAGGCCTTTATCCGCCGGCTCAACGAGTTGAATCCGGAAATGAAAGAGGTGAATCTTTCGAATCATGTGGAGTTGATTCGTGGTATGCCTGTGGTACATGGCGACCATGTGCACGAAGGCGGCGTCGATCCGCACATTTGGATGTCGCCGGCCGTGATGCTCAGCCTGTTGCCTGTAATAAAAAATGCTTTGGTTGAGGGATATCCTGAGTATCAGGAAACGGTGGAGGCCAATTACCCGGCCCTTTATGCAGATGTGGAACGGTCACACCTTCTGATGCAGGAAATTACCCAAAGCATTTCGCAGAAACGGTTTTTGATCTTTCACCCGGCACTGACTTATCTGGCCCGCGACTATGGCATGGAGCAGGTGTCCATTGAGCACGAAGGCAAGGAACCCTCGCCCGGTCAGCTCAGCCAGCTCATTCGTGAGGCCCGTGCCGAAACCATTCCCATTATCTTTATCCAGGAAGAATACGACCAGCGCAACGCCGAACTGGTAGCCGCCGAAACCGGTGCCGAACTCATACAGATCAACCCCCTGGCCTACGACTGGCTTCAGGAAATGAACGACCTGGTGGAAGTTTTTAAACAATACCTGCAATGAGCAAACCCCTTGTCAAACTTAGCGGCGTCAGTACCGGGTATTTCTCGGAAACCGTGCTGCGCAATGTGAACCTGGAAATTCATGCCAAGGATTTTATAGGTATCATAGGTCCCAACGGAGGTGGCAAAACAACCCTTGTAAAAGCCATATTGGGTATTTTGCCATTGTTTAAGGGAAGAATTACTTTTCCACAGGGCAAGGTCAGGATGGGCTATCTTCCGCAAATTTCGGCCATCGACAAGAGTTTTCCCATTACTGTGAAGGAGCTTATTGGCTCAGGCCTGAAGGCTAAGAACTCCTGGTTCCCGCAGCTAACCCGCGAGCAGAAAAAACAAGTCAGTAACCTGATTGCTGAAGCAGGTTTGTCGGGTCAGGCCCATAAACCCATTGGAGAGCTGTCGGGCGGGCAGATTCAGAAAGCCTTCCTGAGCCGTGCCCTGATTAATGAGCCGCAACTGCTCATCCTCGATGAGCCCAACACTTTCGTGGACAAGGGCTTTGAAAAGGAATTGTATCAGTGGCTCAGGGTACTCAACGAGCAAATGGCCATACTCCTGGTGTCGCACGATATTGGTACCATTACGCCTTTGGTAAAGACCATTGCCTGTGTAAACGTTGACCTGCACTATCACCCTTCCAACCAGCTAACCGAAGATTTGCTGAAAGTGTATAATTGTCCGGTTGATATCATTGCCCATGGGCCAGTGCCGCACCGGGTGCTAAAGGAGCATGGCTTATGAGCGAGATATTTACCATAATGGAATACGCCTTTTTCCGTAATGCCATGGCGGCGGCCGTGCTCACCAGCATACTGGCCGCCATGGTGGGCACCTACATTGTTTCGCGCAAGATCGTTTTCATAAGCGGGGGCATCACCCACGCTTCTTTTGGAGGTATCGGCATGGCCTATTTCTTTGGGCTCAACCCCCTGCTGGGTGCGGCGGTCTTTGCCGTGCTCTCGGCTACCGGCATCGAGTGGGTGTCGCAAAAGGGCAAGGTGCGCGAAGACAGTGCCATTGCCATACTGTGGTCGCTGGGAATGGCGTTGGGTATCATTTTCGTGTTTATGACCCCAGGCTACACGCCCAACCTAATGAGTTTCCTTTTCGGGAGCATACTCTCCGTGGGCCGGGCCGAGCTTTATATGCTTTTGGCTTTTTGCCTGCTGGCAGGTGTGTTTTTCTGGTTGTATCTGCGGCCGGTGGTGCATACCGCATTCGATCCCGAGTTCTCTAAAATCATGGGGCTCCCTGTAGGATTTTTCCGCTATACCATGTCTGTTATCATTGCACTGGCCATCGTCATCAGCATTCGTTCGGTAGGTATCATCCTGGTGCTTAGTTTGTTTACTATTCCGCAAATCACCGCCATGCTGTTTACGCGCAACTTTGCCAAAATCATCCCCCTGGCAGCCTTGTTTGGCGTTGTCGGTTCATTGGCAGGCCTGTTTTCCTCATACTTTTTCGATATCCCTTCAGGGGCCGCCATCATCTTTTTTCTTACCTTGCAATTTTTGCTGGTGAAAGGGTTGGTGATGCTACTTGAGTATGTTCACAGAAATCACAGTTGAATGTCCGGTTTTTAATTTGTGAAATTCTGGATTTTTAACCTTTTGGGTTAAGGATAGGGTTTTGAAACAACTTAAAATTTTAATTTACTGTTTATGCCTAACACAATCAACTGGGGCATTATAGGCCCGGGGCGCATTGCCCATAAATTCGCACAAGATTTGCTGCTGGTAAAAGATGCCAGGCTTTATGGCGTGGCTTCGCGCGATGAGGAGAAAGCCCGGAGCTTTGCTGCCCAATACGGAGCGGAAAAATCTTATGGCAGCTACGAGGCTTTGTTCAGGGATCCGGCCATAGATGTGGTTTACATTGCCACCCCGCATCCTTTTCATTATCCCAGCACCATGCTTGCCCTTGAACATGGAAAGGCGGTGCTTTGCGAAAAGCCATTCGGCATGAACGCAGGCGAAGTGGAGCGCATGATTGCCGAGGCCAGGAAACGGCATCTTTTTTTGATGGAAGCCTTCTGGACCCGTTTCATCCCGGGCACCGAAAAGTTGCTCGAGCTTTTAAAGTCTGGAGTCATTGGCGAGCTGCAATTTGTAACCGCCGATTTCGGCTTCTTTGGCGATCCAGACCCAAACAAGCGCGTACTCAACAAAGCCCTGGGCGGCGGTTCGCTGCTCGATGTAGGTATTTATCCCGTGTACCTGAGTTTATTGCTGTTTGGTGTTCCGGTAAACATTAGTGCCATGGCTTCATTTACTGAAACAGGCGTCGATGGCGTTTGCTCCATGCTCTTTAACCATGCCGAAGGGCAAAAAGCCATTTTGCATTCCTCCGTGATTGCCGACACCCCAACCGAAGCCATGATTTATGGCACTGAAGGCTCCATTAAAATGCATACGCGCTTTCACCATCCACAACGAATCACCATAACCAAAAACGACGGAACACAAGAAACCTTTGATATTCCTTACACCGGCAACGGGTACTTTCACGAAATTGAAGAGGTGGTAAATTGCCTTCAGAACGGCCTGACTGAAAGTGAAAAAATGCCCCATTCCATGAGCCTTGATCTGATTGCCACCCTCGACCGGGTGCGCAGGGAAATCGGGCTGGCGTACCTCGAAGATGAGAAGAAATGAGGGTTTGAAAATGAGAGGGTGGGAAAATATGAGTGTGGGGTAATTTGAAGATTTGAAGATGAAAAGCACCGGGGCGTCGAACTTTGAGCCTTTTCAAACTATTTGGGCTGGCTCTTTTCTTTTAGGGAAATTGTGCGTAAATTTGATGGTAAGTGTTTGCGACTAAGTATGCAAGCTTGCCATTATTGTTTTTCATGCTCCTGGCCTGGATCGCTGGGGTATGTTTAAGAAATTTAAACTTGGAGGGATTGATATGAAAATCACAAAAAATCTGACAATGAAGGTTTTTGGTTTGGTGGCCCTGATGGTGCTGACCACCTGTGCACGCAATCCCGTTACAGGTAAAAGGCAGTTTGTGCTAATGTCGGAACAGCAGGAAATTGCCATGGGAGTGGAGTACGATCCGCAGATTGTTGCTTCCTTTGGCTTGTATGAGAATGCCGCCGTGCAGGCTTTTATTGATCAAAGGGGACAAGAGATGGGTTTGATATCCCACCGGCCCAAACTCGAATACCATATCCGTTTATTGGATTCCCCGGTGATCAATGCCTTTGCCGTTCCCGGCGGGTATATTTATTTAACACGTGGCATCCTGACCCATTTTAACAACGAGGCCGAGCTGATAGGTGTGCTGGCACATGAAATGGGTCACATCACCGCCCGACATACCGTGAGCCGGCAGGCCAAACAAACCCTTGGGCAGCTTGCCGTAATTGGCGGCATGATTGCTTCAGAGGAATTTCGCCAATACGGGGAGGCAGCCATGGCAGGCATGCAGCTTATTTTTCTGAAATTCAGCCGTGACGACGAGCGGGAGGCCGATCGCCTGGGCGTGGAATATACGGCCAAAATCGGCTACGATGCATCCAGGTTTGCCGACTTCTTTAAGCTCCTTGTTAGGATGAACCTCGACAGTGAGCATGCCGGAATACCCACCTTTATGTCTACTCACCCCGATCCGGGCGACCGCTACAATACCGTTAAACAGGATGCAGAAATTTGGAAAGACAGCCTGAACCAAACTTCCTGGAAAGTGAACGAGAACTCCTACCTGCAAATGATCGATGGCATGGTGTATGGCGAAGACCCCAGGCAGGGCTATGTGGAAGGCAACACCTTTTACCATCCGGAACTAAAGTTCAGGTTTTCTTTCCCGGCAGGATGGAAGATTGAAAATTCGCCTATGCAGGTTCGCATGGCACCAGCCGATGGGCAGGCGCTGATGATCTTTACTTTTGCACCCGGCAATTCGCTGCAGGAAGCAGCACAAAACAGTGTTGCCCAGCTTGAGCTGACGGTGCTTGAAAGTAACAACACCACCGTTCACGGAATGCCTGCCCTGGCCTTAGTGTCGGAACAAAGCTCGCAGAACCCCAATACGGGTGAGGTACAGACTATAAGGGTCAGGTCTTATTATATTGATGATAATAATACCTACTATGTTTTTCACGGCGTTTCACCCCAGGCAACTTTCACAAATCATCTTAACCAGTTTAACAGCACCATGCAGGGATTTGCACGCCTGACCGACCCATCGAAGATCAACGTCAAACCCAAGCGAATTCAGGTTAAACGTGTGCAGCAGGTTGGTACCCTTGCTGATGCTTTTCGCTACTACGGCGTGTCTCAGGCTAATATGGAAGAATTTGCTTTTCTGAACAATATGGAACTAACCGACAGGGTGACAACAGGAACGCTTATAAAGGTAGTGGCAGAGTAAAGCGCATGGCCGCCAATTGATGAATTATGAATTATGATTTATGATTGAAACGTCTTCAGGAGAAAGCGTTTCTGTGCGCCATGCCCCATGCCAAATTATTTTATTATTTCCACCACGATTTCGTTACGACGATTAATGACCTGGTAAGGCGGGTTGTAACCAAGGTAAATGAAATTACCTGTGTGGGTTATGCTTTCTTTTTCAAGCAGCAATTTCAGGGTTTCGGTCATTTCAGCGATTTTCGCATCTGAGGCCCAGCCCTTGAAGCTAATGGCTGCCATTACCACTTCAGGTTTTTCGTAAAATTCAATATTCTGTCTGTTTGGTGTGGGCAAACTCTCCATGGAATACTTGGAGGGCATCATAAACTCCATTTCCAATCCCTGATCCTGGCGCATGGCTACTGGTGAAGTCATCGCAATACTTTCGTTGCGCTCGTTGCCACCAAATATGTAGGATGCCAGGGTTCGGAAAGCTTCGGAAGATCCGGAGCGATAAGTCGAAGCAGCCACTTTGGTGCGGGCAAAAATGGCACGCTCATATTGCCTGATCTCAAAATCCCGGTAAGTCTTTATCACCTTGTAGGGATACTGCTCTGTGCGCCCGGCACTGCGCGCGGTCTTAACCTGCGTTGCTATTACTACCATGGCTGCTGCAATTGAAATGATTAAGAATGTTTTCATTTTGGGTGTGGATTGATTTGGTATTTAAACAGCAATCTTTATGTTTTGTTTAATATCTGTATTATAATAGTTAAACAAAATTTTTAAGATGGGTGCAATTGCAGTAGGGACAGGTCCCTACCTGTCCTTACCTGTCCTTACCTGTCTCTTGTCTGAACTTGTCTCTACGTGTCCTTTTATGCCCCAACCTGTACCCACAAATATTTCGATTACTGTTCCTGTCAAATCAGATTTGGCCTCAGCAACTTTTCCGCTTCTTCCAGGCTGATGCCTTTTCTTTGTGCATAGCGTGTTGCCTGTTCGGCAGTAATCTTACCGAGGTTGAAATAGCGCGCGCCGGGGTGGGCAAAGTACCATCCCGACACAGAAGCACCGGGCACCATGCTGTAGCCTTCGGTGAGAAATGCGCCGGTGTTTTTTTCTGCCTGCAGCAGCTCAAATATTTTCAGCTTCTCGCTGTGCTCGGGGCAGGCGGGGTAGCCTGCGGCGGGGCGAATGCCCGCGTAACGCTCCTTGAGCAGTTCGGGCAGGCTTAGGTGTTCACCGGTGTCGTAAGCCCAAAGTTCTTTTCTCACCTTTTCGTGCAGCAGCTCGGCAAAAGCTTCGGCCAGGCGGTCGGCCAGCATCTTGGTCATAATGCTGTTATAGTCATCCCGCTTTTGCTTGTAAACTTCGGACAGCTCATCGGCACCGTGTATGCTTACCACAAAGGCACCCAAATGATCTTTTATACCTGAGCCCAGAGGGGCTATATAATCGGCCAGGGAGAGGTTTACCTTGCCGGGTTCTTCCTTGATCTCCTGCACGCGCAGGAAGTTGAAGCGCATACGCTCCTTGCTGCGGGTGGCATCTTCATAAATAATCACATCCTCCTCCAGGCTGTTGGCAGGGAAAATGCCGGCCACGCCACGGGCTGTTAGTGAGCGATCAGCTACCATCTGCTCAAGCAGCTGTTGGGCATCCTCAAATAGCTTGCGGGCTTCTTCGCCCTTTAAGGGATCATCCAAAACCTCTGGGTACTTACCCTTAATCTCCCAGCCATAAAAGAAAAAGGTCCAGTCGATGTATTTGGCCAGGAGGCTGATGGGAAAGTCCTCGAACACATGTATACCAGGCTTTTTAGGCTGGGTAATATTTGCCTTTTTAGGATCGTATTGGAAGGGATTCTTACGCGCCTGCTCCATGCTAAGGTATTTTTTCAGGGCGCTGCGCTTGTTGTAGTCGTCCACCTGCTCGCGGTAGTCGGCATAAGTGGCGGCAATGAAATCCTGCTTTTGCGAAGTGATGAGCTGGCTGCAAACTTTGGCGGCACGCGAGGCATCTTTCACATGAATCACTCCATGCTGGTAGGCCGGCGCGATTTTTACGGCCGTATGCAGTGAGCTGGTGGTAGCCCCGCCGATCAGCAGCGGCAGGTCAAAGCCTTGCCGTTTCATTTCACTAGCCACGTGCACCATCTCATCCAGCGAAGGGGTGATCAGTCCGCTCAGCCCGATGATATCCACCTTTTCGTCGCGGGCCACTTGCAGTATTTTTTCGCAGGGCACCATCACGCCCAGGTCGATGATCTCGAAGCCGTTGCAGGCCAGCACCACGCCTACAATGTTTTTTCCGATGTCGTGCACATCGCCCTTTACCGTGGCCATGAGCACCTTTCCCGCGCTGCTCACATCGCCGTGCAGGCTTTTCTCTTCCTCGATGAAGGGGGTGAGGTAGGCCACCGCCTTTTTCATCACACGGGCGCTTTTCACCACCTGTGGCAGGAACATTTTTCCGGAGCCAAACAAGTCGCCCACATAGTTCATACCGTCCATCAGCGGACCTTCGATCACTTCCAGGGCCTTATCCATTTGCAGGCGCATCTCTTCCACATCCTGCTCAATGAATTCGTCGCGGCCTTTCACCAGGGCATGCGATAATCGCTCCTTTACGGGAAGGCTGCGCCAAGCATCACGGTCGCCATCGCTGCGACGGCTTTCCTGCTGGTCTTTTACCCTTTCGGCATACAGGAGCAGGCGTTCGGTGGCGTCCTTGCGGCGGTTCAGGATGGCATCCTCCACCAGGCGCAGCAGCTCTTTGGGTATCTCATCATACACCACCAGCAGGGCAGGATTCACTATGCCCATGTCCATGCCTGCCTGTATGGCATGGTAAAGAAAGGCGGAATGCAGGGCTTCGCGAATGAGGTTGTTTCCCCGGAAGGAAAAAGAGAGGTTGCTTACCCCGCCGCTAAGGTGCACATGTGGCAGGTTTTCCTTTATCCATCGGCAGGCCCTGATGTAGTCGAGGGCGTAGTTGTTGTGCTCGGCAATGCCCGTGGCGATGGCCAGCACGTTGGGATCGAAAATGATATCCTGGGGCGGGAAATGCACCTTTTCGGTGAGCAGGTGGTAAGCCCTGTGGGCGATCTCTGCCTTGCGCTCAAAGGTGTCGGCCTGACCTTTTTCGTCGAACAGCATCACCACCACGGCAGCCCCATAGCGCCTTACCAGGCGGGCCTGGTGCAGAAAGACTGCTTCGCCTTCCTTCAGGCTGATGGAGTTGACGATGCTTTTTCCCTGCACGCATTTCAGTCCGGCTTCGATCACTTCCCATTTGGAGGAGTCGATCATGATAGGCACTTTCGAGATTTCAGGCTCCGAAGCAATGTAATTCAAAAAAGCGGTCATGGCCGTTTTGGCCTCGATCATGGCATCGTCCATGCAAATGTCGATGATCTGTGCACCGTTCTCCACCTGGTCGAGGGCAATGCTTAAAGCCTCCTCGAATTTTTCGTCTTTTATAAGCCGGGCAAACTTTATGGATCCCGACACATTGGTGCGTTCGCCGATGTTGATGAAGTTGGAGTCGGGCCTGATCTCGAGGGGTTCCAGCCCGCTCAGGCAGGTGAGGTGAGAAGGTTCGGGAACGGTCCTGGGCGGGAATTTTTCGGCCAGCTGTGCGATCAGTCGGATGTGCTCCGGTGTGGAGCCACAGCAGCCCCCCACAATGTTTACCAGCCCATCGGCCATAAACCCTTCGATGATGGCCGCCATTTGCGGGGCGGTTTGCTCGTACTGCCCGAACTGGTTGGGCAAGCCTGCATTAGGGTGGGCGCTTATGGCAAAGGAAGCGCGTTGACTGAGTATCTCCATGTAAGGCCGGAGCTGCTCGGCACCCAGGGCGCAGTTCAGCCCTATGCTCAGCAGGTTGGCGTGCGAAACGGAGGCCAGGAAGGCCTCGGTGGTCTGGCCCGAGAGGGTGCGCCCACTGGCATCGGTAATGGTACCCGACACCATAATGGGCAGCTCCAGGTCATGCTCCTCTTCATATTGCGAAATGGCCATCAGGGCCGCCTTGGCATTGAGGGTGTCGAACACGGTTTCTACCAGCAGTATATGTGCACCCCCATCCATGAGGCCGCGTACCTGCTCGTAATAGGCATCGCGCAGCTGGTCGAAAGTAATGGCACGGAAGGCGGGGCTGCTCACATGGGGCGAAAGGGAAGCCGTTTTGTTGGTGGGACCCAGCGAACCGGCCACAAAACGAGGCTTTAGGGGGTTGCGTTGTGTAAAGGCGTCGCAGGCCGCACGTGCAATGCGGGCCGATTCAAGGTTCAACTCATACACCAGCTCTTCCATCTGGTAATCGGCCATGGAAATGGAGGTGGAGTTGAACGTATTGGTTTCGATGATGTCTGCCCCGGCCTCCAGGTAGGCTTCATGAATTTCTCTGATAATGTGCGGCTGGGTGATGGAAAGCAGGTCGTTGTTGCCCTTCACCTTCTGGCCGATATTGGCAAAACGCTTTCCGCGAAAGTCCTCCTCTTCCAGTTTGTGCCTTTGTATCATAGTGCCCATGGCTCCGTCGAGCACAAGGATGCGCTTTTTCAACAGGGCCTGCAGCGTGCTTAGGGTGTTCATTTTATTCCGGCTTTTTAGTGAAGGTTAAAGCACATTCTTCGAGATATTTACAATATGATCCACAATGCCCATGGTGTAAATGTGGATGAATGGATAGCCATTGGCCATCAGTTCCTTTATCTGGGCAGTGGCCCACTCAGCGCCCACCTGCTTCACCTGTTTATTGTCGGTGCATTGGCTCACGGCCTTCACCAGGTCGTGTGGCATGGTAAGGCTGAAGGTGCGGGGCAGCATCTGAAGGTGATCCTTTATGCTGATGGGTTTCAGTCCGGGTATGATTGGCACAGTGATACCGGCCTCCCTGCAACGTTTCACGAAGTTAAAGAAAACCTGGTTGTCGAAAAACATCTGGGTTACAATATATTCGGCACCTTTGTCAACTTTCAGTTTGAGGTAAAAAAGGTCTTCCTCCATGTTGGGTGCCTCGGGGTGTTTTTCTGGGTAACCTGCCACACCCACTGAGAAATTGGTGTGGGTAGGGTTTTCAATATATTGTTCGTGGTAAATGCCCTTGTTCATGGCCATGATCTGTTCGATGAGGTCGGAGGCATGGCGATGCCCCAGGGGGTTGGGTGTGAAGCGGCCGGTGATCTTGTCGCCATCGCCGCGCACCACCAACAGGTTGTTAATGCCCAGGAAGTCGAGGTCGATCAGGGCATCTTCGGTCTCCTGGCGCGAGAAGCCCCCGCAGATCAGATGCGGCACCACATCGACTCTGTACTTGGCCTGTATGGCTGAAGCAATGCCCACAGTGCCGGGCCGCTTGCGCACCACGCTGGGCTTCAGGCTGCCATCGGGCTGCCGCACATACGACAACTCCTCGCGGTGATAGGTAATGTTGATAAATGGTGGATTAAACGGGGTCAGTTTATCCAATGTGGAAAAAATGGTGTCGATGCTGCTGCCCTTCATTGGGGGCAAAAGCTCATAACTGATGCGGGGACTATTGCTTTTGGCGATATGTTCAGGAATGGTCATCGATAGGGATTAGGGGTTAGGGTTAAGTGATTAGGATTTAAGGGCGTGTCCGCTCACCAGCGGATTCGAGGTTCAAGGTTTAAGGTTCAAAGTTTAAGGTTTGAAGTTCAAGGTTGGGGGTTCCAACTCCCCCTTAAGAGGGGGTTGGGGGGAGGTCAAGGCTTATGATTCAAAGTTTAAGGTTTAAAGTAGGAATATTTTCTGTCTATTGGCTTCGGGCTTTGGACTAATAATAGCCACAAGCCAATAGCCAAAAGCTAATATATTAACTGAACCAAAACTAATAGAGTTGTGCCTGGGTTTTGCGGAAGAGAATTCAGCAGCCAGGCTGGCGCATGGCCATGTGCACCGTGTGCAGGAAGAAGTTGATGCGGAGGGTTTTCATTTTTTGTCCTTGGTTTATAATTCCTTTTGTTAAGGCAGGTTTTGGCACCTTGCCCGCGGGCGGGTTGCCAGCGCTTCGCAGAGCCTGTTCTCTCAGCGCTTCTTTATAAACATGTCTTTATTCCAGACGTGTAGCTGGCAAAGATAACAACTTTTTTGGAACAAATGTTTAACAATGCTTAAAGAAAAAAGATACTACGCCAACAAGGAATAAGGGACAGGTCGCATGACCCTAAGCGGCCCCCACCATCCTCGTACCTTGCTCCTACCTCGCTCTGGTGGAAAGTAAAGATATTTTAACCATCTCAAAGCCTGATAATAATGAGTACCTTTGCAGCTCTTTTCAGATTTATCTTTTATCAAACAATCCTACTGATTTATTTATGATTACTGTTTCTGAGCTGGGTATACAATTCGGCAAGCGTGTTTTGTTTCAGGATGTGAATATGAAATTCACACCAGGCAATTGCTACGGCATAATAGGCGCCAATGGTGCGGGCAAGTCCACTTTTCTTAAAATGTTAAGTGGCGATATAGAATATACAAAAGGTCGTGTGGCGCTGGGTGCAGGCGAGCGTCTTTCGGTGTTGCGTCAGGACCATTCAAAATATAACGAGTGCACGGTTCTCGATACGGTGCTTATGGGGCACACCCAGCTTTGGGAGGTTATGAATGAAAAGAACACGATCTACTCCAAGGCTGATTTTACAGAAGAAGATGGACTGAGGGCATCGGAGCTGGAAGGGCAATTTGCTGATATGGATGGTTGGGATGCCGAAAGCAATGCCGCCAACCTGCTTAGCGGACTGGGCGTAAAGGAAAGCCTGCACCACAAACTCATGAGCGAACTTGAAGGAAAAGAAAAGGTTAAGGTGCTGCTGGCACATGCCCTTTTTGGTAAACCGGATAATCTACTGC
>JAHYJD010000115.1 GCA_019429365.1 Bacteroidales bacterium
GGCGGAGGGCGGAGGGCGGAGGGCAGAGGGCGGAGAGCGGAGGGCGGAGGGCGGAGGGCAGAGGGCGGAGAGCGGAGAGCGAAGGGCGAAGGGCTGAGGGCGGAGAGCGGAGGGCGGAGAGCGGAGGGCGGAGAGCGGAGGGCGGAGGGCTGAGGGCTGAGGGCTGAGGGCGGAGGGCGGAGAGCAGAAGGCGAAGGGCGGAGAGCGGAGAGCAGAGGGCGGAGAGCGGAGGGTGTCTTCAGATAGTGAATAAACCTAAATGAGAAATAGTATGGATTATTTTAGATTTGAAAAATTAGAGATTTGGCAGGAAGCGATTGCTTTATCAGATGAACTTCTGGATATTGCTGACCTGGCGGATTTGAAAAAGTTTTACCGGTTTGCAGAGCAGCTCAGGGCAGCAACAATGAGTATTTCAAATAATCTTGCAGAAGGATCGGGTTCATTCTCTGATAAAGACTTTGCCAATTTTCTGAATATAGCCCGGAGATCGGTTTTTGAATGTGCTAACATTCTTTTTATTTTTCAACGTAGAAACATTATTCAGGAAGAACGACGCCTGGCCAACTACGACAAACTTCAGATATTGAGTAAGAAAATTACAAATTTCCGGAAGTCCCTGTTGAAATAGCATGGAGCAAAGCACCTCTGCCCTCCGCTCTCCGCCCTCTGCCCTAAGCCCTAAGCCCTCTGCCCTAAGCCCTCTGCCCTAAACCCTCTACCCTAAGCCCTCTGCCCTAAACCCTCTACCCTATGCCCTCAAACCCACAATCCTACAACTTCACCCCCCTTTTATCGGCCATAGGGGAATCAGGAGATAAGGACAACCTCAGCCTGAATCCCTGTCTGCCCTTCATCACAGGCAAGGCGATGGGGTGGCCGGTCACCGCTTTGCTGTTTGAAGTAAACGAAACCCCCGTGGCCTGGTTTGCGGCGTTGCATAACGGTAAAGAGTGGTTTTCGCTGCCACATTACAACAACGGGGCTTTTTGGTTTGATGAAACAAGATTCAACACCCTGACCGGTAATGATCAGCAAGCTCACACAGACAAACGCGCCTTCTTTGAGCAGTTCATCCTCAATGGAGCGTGGTTCACTTCCGGGCCTGCTGAAGACCAATTCATCATCATCAACCTTGATCGGGATAACCTAAGCTCTTCCCTCCCACTCCATAAAGCAAATGAACGGATTACGCAGAGATCATTCAGTGTGCTTGCCGAAAATAAGCTCAGCCACAAGGTCGACAGCAGCCTGAAACTCAAGTCAACCGGACAAGACCAGTTTTCAGTGTTTACCGCCGGTGTCCGCCGCAAGATAAACAAAGCCGTGAAAAACGGCATTAGCCTGCAAACAGGAGGCATTGAACTGCTCAGTGACTTTTACCCTGTTTATCGTAGGAAAATACATGAACTGGGATCATTTGGCCTGCCTGAGTCATTCTTTTCGCTGCTGCTGAAAGAATACACCCACGGTACCATCAAAGTGCTGATTGCCAGACATCATGGCAAAGTCATAGGATGCGCCCTGCTGATGACTTCGGGTAGGTATGCCGAAAATCCCTGGTTTGCCACCCTCGAAAAACACAATCATTTGTATGTCAGCTATCTGCTACATTGGGAAATGATAAAGACAGCCATTGAAGCCGGGTGTCACACCTATTCCTTCGGTTACAGCACCCGCAACAGTGGCGTGCACCACTACAAGCAGCAGTGGGGCACCAACGACAAAACCATTTTTTTGAACAGCACCCTTCCGGTTTCCGATAAGTTGTCGAAAAAGCAATACCTTCGCAGCATCATCAGACATCTGCCACAACGGCTTATGCAGCAACTGGATACATTCATCGCCCAACACTACTATTAAACACTGAAATGCCCTCCGGAAACCTGAATCTGCTCAGCATCGACATTGAGGAATGGTACCTGAGTTACGACTCATCGCAGATTACGCCTGCAAAATGGCCATTGCTCGAAAGCCGGGTAGAGCAGAGTACACGCATTTTTCTGTCGCTGCTTAAAAAACACCGGCAAAAGGCGAGCTTTTTTGTGCTGGGTTGGGTAGCTGAACACCACCCCGGGCTCATCAGGGAGATAGCCGAAGCGGGCCATGAAATAGGTTATCACTCAAACAAACACGAACTGCCTGCCAATCAGGGCCCCGAAGCTTTTGAAGCTGACCTGCTTTACGGCCTCAATCTGCTCGAATCCATCACCGGAAAGCGGCCGGTTCAATACCGCGCACCCATGTTTTCGCTATGCCACAAATCGGCATGGGCCATTCCACTGCTGATGAAGCATGGCATAGAAATCAGCAGTTCCTATAAAGCTTATCAGCACATAATCGGGCACAATATACCCAATACCCCTTTCTGGTTTGAGCATCATGGAAAGCGACTGCTTGAGCTTCCGCTGAACCGGCTTAACCTGCCGCTGCTCAACTGGGTTTACACCGGAAGCGGATATTTCAGGCTGCTGCCAAAAAGCATAATCAGGCAATTGTTCAGGAGCAGTAAATACAACATGGCCTATTTCCATCCCCGCGACTTCGACACTCAGGTTCCTTCCACACCCTTGCTTCCAGCCTACCGCAATAAAATGAACAGGATTGGCAATTCTACTACAGCAGGCAAGCTTGAAATGCTGCTGAATGACATGAAATTCCATTCGCTGGGCGATGGGGCTGCACTGCTGAATGGAGATCAACTAAAGGTGATTGGGATATAGAAATGTAGTAAAATAAAAAATAATTTGTTCAGAATAGGATATTTGTAACTTTAAAGTTACTTTTGCATCATAGTTAAGCTTAATGGACAAGATCCGGGAAATAATAGCCTATAAAAACTACTTTGAAGATTTTTTGACCGAACAACCTATTAAGGTTCAGGACAAAATATTCAAGATTTTAGAAGCTATTGAAACTCTTGAAAGAATTCCGACCAACTACTTAAAACAAATTGCAGGGTCAAGCGGATTATATGAAGCAAGAATCCAATTAGGTTCAGACATTTGGCGTGTTTTCTGCTTTTTCGACAGCGGTAAATTGGTAATCCTGCTAAATGGCTTTCAGAAAAAGGCCCAAAAAACACCCAGACAAGAGATTGTGAAAGCAAAAAAAATAATGAATGAGTATTATGAAAGCAAAAAACAAGAATAACGAAATTTCAACCTGGTCGGATATCAAAGACCGGGTTTATGGGAAACCGGGTACCGAAAGACGCGATAATCTTGAGAGAGAGGCAGAATCATTTAAAATCGGGCTATTATTAAAGAAAGCCCGCGAAGCCCGGCACATGACACAGGAAGAACTGGGACAAATTATTGATAAAAAAAGAGAATACATTTCACGTGTTGAGAATAATGGCAGTAATATTACGCTGAGCACATTGTTTGATATCGTAGAAAAAGGGCTTGGAGGAAAAGTAATAATCTCCATCGAAGTCTGACAAACAATTATTACCGGATCATAACAGATAATATCTGTTATTGAGATGCCTTAAAAAAACCATGAAACGCCTGTTCCTTCTCCCCCTGCTGCTGTTTATCCTGCTTACCGGGCTGGTGTTACACAAGGCCGGCACCTACCTGGTGCGTGATGATGCAAAAGCTAAAGGCGATGTTATGGTCATTCTTATGGGCTCCATTGCCGACCGGGTGCTTGAAGCTGCTGATCTTTATCAGGAAGGATATGCAGGTCGGGTGCTGATTGTGGAAGAGGGAATGGGTCCGGTGGAAATGCTGAGGCGGCGTGGCGCCGACCTCATCACCAACTCTTCCCAGTGCCGCAATGCCGCCATACAACTGGGCATACCTGCCGACAGCATCAGCCTGCTTCAAGGCAATGCCACCAGCACCATTATGGAAGCCAGGGCGGTGGCTGAATACCTGAAAAACAAACCGGGAGCTGATACGATTCTTCTGGTCACAGCCCCACCCCACACCCGCAGGGCAGCCCTGATCTTCAGAGATGCGTTCCGCGATCAGCAACTTGATGTTACCATCATTGCCTGTCCTACCAAATACCATCACTTTAAAGGCAAAGGCTGGTTTAAAAGGAAGGAAGACATTCAAAGCGTAATCAGCGAATACACCAAGCTGCTGGCTTTCCTCACGGTGGAGCAATTCCGGTAGTGTTAATGCGTTTGTTTCTCTCTTCAAATTCAGCTATGCCTTGCAGGGCATTCTTTTTTTGTGTATAAATCAGAGTTACCTTATCTTCGTAAAAAATATCACCATGATCCGGAATCTATACAATCAATACCTTACATTGGTCAACAGCCGGTATGGTGCTTTGGTAGATGTAGCCATTTTTTCACTGATCATCATCATATTCCATTACCTGTGGTGGCACATCCTGGGTTTCTTCAGGGCAACAGGATTTTACCTTGTAACGGCCGAATGGCTGGCACACCAGGTTTACCTTGGGTCTCTGTGGTTTGATGTAAAAGTGCTGGGGTTGAACATTGTGGCCGAAAATGCCACCCAAACGCTGCGGTTCCCTGACGTAAACGGTTACATCACAGTGAATGAAGGCTGCTCGGGTTTCAAGCAGATGTACCAGTTGCTTTTCCTTTTTCTGTTATTCCGTGGCCCCTGGAAACACAAGCTATGGTACATCCCGGCATCCTTTGGAGTAATGTTCATTGTCAACATCATTCGTATTGTACTGCTTTCTATTGTCCTCATCAACTGGCCGGCGCACTGGGATTTCTTCCATCTTTGGGTGATGCGTCCTTTTTATTATGTGGCCATTTTCATCATGTGGGTAGTGTGGGTAGAGTATTTTGCAAACAGGAGGCCGGTGAAAGTAAGCTGATAAATCAGACCGCGAATTACGCAAATTACGCTAAGAAAATAAATTAAACCGCGAATGTTGGGGATTACGCAAAAAAATCAATTAGCGTAAATTAGTGTAATTAGCGGTAAAGTAGGAGATTAGCGTAAATATGTGAAACTAGCGGTAAAGTAAATAATTAGCGTAATCCGCGTAATTCGCGGTAAATTAGCGGTAAAGTAGGAGATTAGCGTAAATATGTGAAACTAGCGGTAAAGTAAATAATTAGCGTAATCCGCGTAATTCGAGGTAAATTAGCGGTAAAGTAGGAGATTAGCGTAAATATGTGAAATTAGCGGTAAAGTAAATAATTGGCGTAATCCGCGTAATTAGCGGTAAAGTAAATAATTAGCGTAATCCGCGTAATTCGCGGTAAATTAGCGGTAAAGTAAATAATTAGCATAAATTAGTGAAATTAGCGGTAAAGAATACTAACATGAACAAACCAAAAATCTGGCTCTCTTCTCCTCACATGGGCGGTAGCGAGCAAAAATTTGTAAACCAGGCTTTCGACACAAACTGGGTTGCACCTCTGGGACCTAATGTAAATGGTTTTGAACAGGATCTTCAGCATTACACGGGGGCAAAACATGCCGCAGCACTGAGTTCCGGCACGGCTGCCATTCACCTTTCATTGATTTTACTGGGTGTAAAACCGGGAGACCTCGTCATTTGTCAGAGCTTCACCTTTTCGGCATCGGCCAATCCCATCGCCTACCAGGGCGCTATACCTGTATTTATTGACAGTGAGCCCGAAAGTTGGAACATGAGCCCCGAATTGCTTGAACGTGCTATCCAGGCCTGTCAGAAAGGCGAAGTCATGCATCAGGGTATGAAGATGCCTGCTCAACTGCCCAAAGCCATCATACCTGTGCACCTCTATGGCGTTCCGGCAAATATGGATAAAATTGAGCAGATTGCCGGCAAATATAAAATACCAGTGGTTGAAGATGCTGCCGAAGCCTTAGGTTCATCCATCAACGGACGCAAGTGCGGGACTTTCGGGAGATTTGGAATACTGAGCTTTAACGGAAATAAAATCATAACCACCAGCGGAGGCGGAGCTTTGATTTCGGAAGATGGCGAAGCGATTGCCAAATCCCGTTTTCTGGCTACACAGGCCCGAGACAATGCCCCGCATTACCAGCACAGCCAGATTGGCTACAACTACCGCATGAGCAACATTGTGGCCGGCATCGGTCGGGGACAAATGGAAGTGCTCGATGAGAGAATTGCGGCCCGCCGCACCAGTTTTGAGCGGTACAACAAATACTTCAGGACTGCCTCACAACGTGGATACCGGGTTCGGTTTCAGCCTGAACCTGAGGGTAGTTTTGCCAACCGATGGCTTACGGCCATTACCATAAATCCTGAAGAAAACAGAGGCATCACCCGCGAAACCCTTCGTCTGGCAATGGAAGCCGAAAATATTGAATCGCGGCCGCTGTGGAAACCCATGCACCTGCAGCCGGTTTTCGAAGGTACCCCTTTCTTCGGGGATGGTACTTCTGAAATGCGGTTCAAACATGGACTGTGCCTGCCATCGGGTTCCAACCTCACTGATCAGGATTTTGAAAGAATCTTCAGGGTGCTGGATGAGGTTTTTATTTAAAAGGCCTGTACCCCAGCGGTTTTAAACCCTGCCTGCCGGAGTGGCACGCAGGCAGGCTTATTCCTTCTGTCTGACCTTATCTAAAATTATGAAAAGCCCGGTAAGCCTGTGCACTCAGGCAGGTCTGCCATTAACGCCTGATCCTTCCTTTTTGCACACAAGGCGGAAAATCCTGTACGAAGAGCAACGCCTTTGCGCACCTTTTGCTATATTTGTATAAGTGAAACTATTTATCAAATACATGGTCTCTAACCGCTGCAAAATGGTGGTGAAATCGGAGTTGGATAAACTTGGCCTGCATCATACCAGGGTTGAGTTGGGCGAAGTTTACATCCGCGAGACTTTAACGGCTAAAGAACTGGCTCAACTGAAAGCCGCTTTGCTGAAATCGGGGTTGCAATTGATGGATGATAAAAAGGCCATCCTTATTGAAAAAATAAAAATTGTTGTCAGAGAAATGCTTCTGAAGGAAGATGAACCCGAAAAAACAAAATTTTCAGATTTATTAAGTGACGAATTAAATCATGATTATACTTATCTGGCCAACCTTTTTTCAGAAGTAACAGGCATTACGATAGAGCGATATCTGATAGCCCATAAAATTAACCGTGTAAAGGAATTGATTTTATATGATAATCTTTCACTCACAGAAATTTCCTACCGGCTGAATTACAGCAGTGTCGCCCATTTGTCAAGTCAGTTTAAAAAGGTTACAGGGCTTACTCCTACTTTTTACAGAAAACTAAAAACAATAAAAAATACGGTTCCCGGTAATGTGTGAATGATGCAACTCTTTTCATTTAATGTGTAATGATTTCAGGAACATAAGGCCTCACCTTTGTCCCTAAATCTATTTGTACTCATTAATCACACAACAAAATGAAAAAAGTTATTATTATTTCACTTGTCTGCCTTTCGATGCTGGGCTTTGAATCTTATGCCCAGAAATCCGGCAGCACCGGAGGATATGGGAATACCCTCAACCTTGGGGTTGGCCTTGGAGGCTACTCCGGGTACTATAGATACACAAACCGCTCACTCACTGTTTTTCACATCGACTATGAATTTGATGTGGCAAGAAATTTTACCCTTGCTCCGTTTGCCAATTTTTATTCCTGGAGGGGTGATCATTACCGCGAAAATGTAATTCCATTAGGCGTAAAAGGATCGCTTTATCTTGATGATTTGCTCAAAGCCAATCCAAACTGGGATTTTTATGTAGCTGGCTCTCTGGGATTTGTAGTAGTAAATTCGAGATGGGACAACAACTATAACGGCGACAGGGAATATTATAAATACCCCAACCGCCTCTTCCTTGATCTGCACGTCGGAACTGAATACCACATCAGCAACAGGATTGGGTTATTCCTTGATCTTTCCACCGGGGTATCTACCCTTGGACTTGCCATTCACTAAAGGCAGCGAAAAAATATCAGTAAATGGTTGGTCTTGTCATATAATGATGATACCAACCATTTACTGTTTAATGTAGGATTGCACTTCACACTTTGAAAACAAAAATATGAAAACAAAAATTTTAATTACACTCCTGCTGGGCTTATTCCTTACAGGAAGCGCATTTGCACAGGCAACTGATTATTTCGGCCAAACGGCGCCACCATTTCAGTGCAAACGGCGCCACCTTTAAGAGAGTGAATTTGTAACGCAATGATAAGCATTATTTTTCAGTTTTTTTTCTTCTTAATGAGTCTCCTTTTAG
>JAHYJD010000116.1 GCA_019429365.1 Bacteroidales bacterium
TTTTAAATAACCCGCCCAAACGCAAATAAATCCCGATTTATGTGGTCTTTTAATATTTTTTAATAAATTTGGGGTCATTAAACCTGACTGGTTTAAATTGTGTAACACCCATCCAACAAAACAATCACTAACTAAAAATCAACCAAATGAAGAGGATTTTAATTGTTTTCGGATTATTGCTTTTAATGGGCGCCAGCCTGTTTGGGCAACAGACCCGGGTGACAGGTACCGTTACCGATGCATCAGATGGCAGCACGCTGCCGGGTGTGTCGGTGGCTATCAGAGGTACTACCCAGGGCACAGTCACCGACATCAACGGCCGCTACGAGATTTCCGTACAGCCCGATGCGGTGCTGGTTTTCTCTTTTATCGGTATGACGACCCAGGAAGTTCAGGTACAGGGGCGCAGCGTTATCAATGTTGCCCTGGTGCCCGAAATGGTAGGGCTGGAGGAGGTCATTGTATCGGGCCTTGCAGCCGCCACGCCGCGCACTAAACTGGCGGTATCCATTGAACGCGTTGGGGAGGAGCGTATCTCGACCGTTCCGGCCCGCTCTGCTTCCGGGGCACTTCAGGGTAAAGTTTCCGGCGTAACGGTTATGAACCCCACGGGCGAACCCGGCGGTTCTTCCACCATCCTGGTAAGGGGTGCTACCCAGATTGCCGGCAGCCAAAACCCACTCATTATTGTGGATGGCGCCATTCTGGAAGGTACCCTGGCCGACATTAACGTGAACGACATTGAGTCGCTCGAGGTTGTGAAAGGGGCCTCGGCATCGGCCATGTTTGGTTCGCGTGCCGGTAACGGGGTTATCGTGATCACTACCAAAAGAGGTAAGGGCGCAAGAGATGGGGTGTTCAACATCTCCGTGCGCAACGAGTTTGGCATGAACCAGATTGCCAAGAAATACGACCTGAACCAGTCGCACGCCTACGTGCTGGCCGACGACTGGCAGAACTTCTCTGAATTTACCAAGTATGCCGGGGTGACCTATCCCGCCGGATACGCTGGAGGTCCTGGTTTTAGCGGCTCACGTATCATTAAGGAGAGCAATTACATGGACAACCCCTATGCCAGGGTATTTGACCACCAGGCCGACATGTTCCCCGGGAACAGCTTTTACACCAATTATGTTGCCCTCTCTGGCAGCCAGGGAAGAACCAATTTTTTCACTTCCTTTGAGAATTTCCATGAAGGGGGGTTGCTTTTTGGCACCGATGGTTACGATCGCAACAGTTTCAGGGTGAACGTTGACCACCGCTTCTCTGACAAACTTTCGTTAAATGCAAGTAACCTTTATGTTAGGTCGCACACTCAAAATCCGGGCGGTGACAGCAAATACAATGGCGGGGTATTTTTCAACCTGCTGCTTATGACCCCTGATGTGAACCTTAACCTTGAAAACCCCGATGGGCAGCCCCACCTGTTTATTCCCGACCCATGGGAGGCTACCACCGAGAACCCCCTGTATAACCTTTACAAGCAACAAAACCTCAATGAAAGGAGCCGCTTGATAGGTGCATACAATTTAAAATACGACATTGCCAGTTTCCTTAATGTGGAAGCCAAGTATGCCTACGAAAACTCACGTACCGATGTAACCCAGTACAACCCTTACGATACCTATCAAAGGGCCGGTAGCGCTGCTGTTTATTCTGAAGGTTACCTTTATAAGTTCAACAGCAAGATTTTCTCGCAAACGGCACAAGCAACGGTTAACTTCGACCAGACCTTTGGCTTGTTTAACACCAGGGCCAAATTCAGCTACCTGGTTGAAGATTTTCGTTATGATGCCTTTTCGAGTAGTGGTAGCAAGTTTAGCGTAGCTGAATTGCCCACCTTTAACGCTATTTCTCCGGCCAACAAAACCTCGAGCAGCAGCCAGGAAAAAATTCTGGCCGAAAACCTGTTTGGTATTTTGTATGTGGACTATCGCGACAAGTATATTTTCGATGGTATGATTCGGCGCGACGGCTCTTCGCTGTTTGGTGAAAACGAACGCTATAAGAACTACTTCAGGGTATCGGGTGCATGGCGTATCTCGCAGGATATTGACATCCCCGGCATCGACGAACTCAAGATCCGTTCGGCTTATGGTACCGCTGGTCAGCGCCCGCACCTGTTCTCCATGCAGTACGAGGTTATGGGCCTTGTTGGGGGCACACCCTCGAGCAAATTCCAGCTCGGCAACAAAAACCTCAAGCCCAGCAAATCCACCGAAATGGAAGTAGGTCTGAATGTGGACTTCCTGCGCAAATTCAGGTTTGAAGCGGTGTATTCCATTACCAATACCGACGACCAGTTCCTGAATGTGCCCCTGGCATCGCACCTGGGTGGCTGGAGCTACCAGTGGCAGAACGCCGGCGCCCTTGAGGCCAAGGTGATTGAAGCTTCCCTGGGAGCAATCGTTATTGACCGCAGCGACTTCAACTGGAACATGAACCTGGTGTTTGACAAAGCCGTTACCAAAATCACCCGCCTCGATGTGCCTGCTTATCAAACCGGTCCGCAAGGGCAGGAAGCCGACAAGGTATTCTATATTAAAGAAGGTGAATACTTTGGCGTAATATACGGCAACGACTGGGTAAGAACCCTGGAACAAATGGCAAGACAATTGCCTTCCGGAACAACCATTGCCGACTATGTGATAAACAGCGATGGCTATGTGATCAGAAAAGGCACGGAGGGTACCGTGAATGAATTGCCCTTTAAGGTGCTTGACGAAAACGGAAATGTGGCCTATACAAAAATTGGCAACACCCAGCCCGACTTCAAAATGGGTTTGTCCAATTCATTGACCTTTAAAGGCTTTGGTTTATACATGCTGTGGGAATGGAAAAATGGTGGAGATGTGTATAACCGTTCGGCGCAGTGGCTCACCCGCGACGACCGCCATGGCATGATGGATATGGCAGGCAAACCCGAAAATGAGAAGAAAACGATCCAGTATTTCAAAGCCTTCTACGATGTGAACAACGTAAACTCGTTCTGGATTGAAGATGCCTCCTTCCTGAAACTTCGTGAAGTGGCTCTATACTATGATATGCCAAGGGAGATGTTTGCAAATTTTGCAAAGGGTACTTTTAAAGGCATCAGAATTGGCGTGGTAGGCCGTAACCTGCTAACCATCTCCAATTACACTGGTTACGATCCGGAGGTACAAACCACCGAAGGTACCCAGTTTTTTGCCTACGACTTTATGGGGTATCCCAACTACCGCACTTTTTCTGCATCACTTGAGTTGAAGTTTTAACCTCTAATTCTTTTAGTATGAAAACCAAAAAAATCAATATAGTCCTGCTCCTCTCGGCATTCCTGGTGTTTTACGGGTGTGTTGACCTGGAAGTGGAGAACTTTAACAATCCGGATTTTGCTTCGGCAGTATCCACGCCCTCCGATGTGCGGGGGATTAGCAGTGGTCTGATCAGAACCTGGTACATGACCACCCAGAATTACGACGGCCCCGCCCTGGGCTTCTGGGTGGCTGCCGATGCCGGCACCTGCTCATGGGGTAATGCCGGTATGCGTGTGCTCAGCAATGAACCCAGGCTGGTGTTTAACAACAACCCCACCTATGAGGACGTGCAGATCACCGAGAATATGTACAATGGTATGAACTCCCTGCTTTCGCAGGCCAATGATGTGCTTATCAAGCTTGAGCTGGAAGGTATGGAGATCATTACTGCCGGAACCAATGAAACCAATATGGTTAAGGCCGTGGCCTATTTTGCACAAGGCCTGGCTTTAGGGTATCTTGGGTTGGTCTATGATCAGGCTTTCATTGTTACCCATGAAACCAACATTGAAGAAGGCGTGGAAGTCTCTTCTTATTCCGACGTGATTGATGCAGCCATCGTAAGCCTTGAAAAGTCCATCCAGCTAAGCAATACCAATAACTTTACCTTGCCTGCTACCTGGGTTCCCCACGAAGTGGCTTTTACGAGTGGCAATTTTGCCAAGCTGGCCAGTTCTTTTGCAGCCCGCATTCTGGCCTACAGCCCGCGCAACAAAGCCCAGAACGATGCCCTGAACTGGCAGAAAGTGTATGACTTTGCCAGCAATGGCATTGACTTCGACTTTGCCCCGGTTGCCGATGACATCACCTGGTACACCCTGTATCACACCTATGCCAACTTTTCAGGCTGGGGACAGGTGGATATGCGTGTGGTTAACTTAATGGACCCCCGCATGCCCAAACAATGGCCCGGTGCCAATGGGTTTGATGTGATTCCTGCACCCATAAGCGGTCTGGATGATCCGAATATCTTCGATCAAAGGATTGTAACAGATTATGAGAACCTGTCGTCGTGCCCCTTCAGGCCCGAGCGTGGCTATTACCACTTCAGCAACTACCGTTTCAGCCGCAGGGATGAGTACCTGGCCACCTGGACCACTCCCTGCCCCGAGTTTTACGAGTCTGAGAACGATATGCTGAAGGCCGAAGCTTTATTGCATTTGAACCGCCTGCCCGAGGCTCAGACGGTGATAAACGATGGAACCAGGGTTACCCGTGGTGGCCTGCCACCGATAGGTGCAACTGCAGAGGCCATTGCCGCGGCCATTTTCCACGAGCGCAATGTGGAGCTTATGAACAGTGGCTTTGGCATTGAGTTCTTTACCATGCGCAAGGCTGATAAACTGCAGCCCGGCACCTTCCTGCACTTGCCCATTCCCGGCTCGCAGCTCCAGGTGCTCGGTGTTCCTTACTACACCTTTGGCCCGGGCGTCGGAACCTCCGGACAGGACTTTTCGGCCGGTGGCTGGTATTAATCATTTTTTGTCATTAAAATATTTTCAGATATGAAACCAAAAAAGTTAATATTTCCTGCAATCCTGGCCATAATCGCGGCTTCTGCAACATTGTTCTATGGCTGCAGTGAAGACGAGTATGACTTCAATGCAATCGAGCCAATTGTCCAGGGAATGGTTGGGCCCCTCGAGGTTAGAGGCGGTGAACTTATTACCTATCGGGCAGTCGGTAGAGGAGGTTCTACATATGCCTTCACCAAAACAGGTGCTATTGAACAATTGAATCCCTTACCAGATGAAGTTCATAAAATCATTGCTGATTTTGATGAATCTTTTGAGGATCAAGAAGCAACCCTTTCTGTAGTTGAAACAACAATGGGAGGAATTTCATCGCCACCTTACCAAATTGATATTTCAGTTAAAAAGCTGGATATTATAATCGTAGGGACAGAAGAACTTTCTGTAATTGAAGACCAGCCTGTTGAACGTACCTATACGGTGGATTTTAAATATCCCAGTGCTACCTACGTCTGGACGGTTGTTGGGGAAGATGTTGAAATTGTTGGAGGCACCAACGGAGACACATTAAAGGTTAAGTTTTTATATCCTTCAGAATCACTCCAAATTGTTGATATTTCGGTTGAGATTACCACCCGGAAGAATAATAAAATATCCGATGATATTGAAGTAACTGTGCTTCAGTTTTGCCCATTGGTTATTGAAGAATTAATCGGAAATTGGAGTAGCAATGTGTCGCTGGGTGACGGAGAGTGTCCGCAAACCGCAGTAGTTTCAGAAGTTGATGCGGAGAATCTTTTTGTTTATATGACCGGACTGGGTGATTTCCTTGTAAATTGTTGGTGGGGTGAAAGTTGGGCCGAAGGCGATGGTACTGTGAAAATTGAGTTACATGAACCAGATGGTTTAATTACAGTTCCCCTGCAATGGATTGGTTTATCTGATTATCCAGATAATTATTGGGTAAAAGGCTTCGCTTTTGAAGAAGGGGTTTCCTATCACGGGGTTTATAACTTCTGTGGGCCAACTATTACCATTTCGTTTAATCTTGCTTATGGCAGTGAGGTTGGAGAAGATGGACTGCCTCTTGATGAAGATGATTTAGTCTGGATATTTACCAATCCGGTAACATCAACCTTTACTATGGCTCCCGATAAAAACGGAGAGATTTCACTCCAATTACTAAATGTTAATGTGAAGAAATAGTTTTTGCACCATGATTTAATCGAAGGGGCTGTCTCATTTTTATGAGGCAGCCCCTTTTTTTGGAACCTCGGGAGACATCGATTTACCATCGCCCAAAACTTTCATTGATCTGGTTTCGAATCACATCTAATAGAGGCACCTTTCAATTCCTTTTCCGGGTCGTTCCAGGCCCTGAATTAACACAAATTTTAAACTAAAGTAACACGTAGTTTAAACGTGTAAAAACGTTTAAACTACGACTGAACTACGTGTTAACTACGTTTTAACTACGTGTCAGAATAAACCCAGGACAAGCCCTGAAAGGGATCAGTAAGGACCATGGTTTAATATTTTTTATGGAAATATGAAAGGCTGCCTTGGGGGTGGTAGTAAAAGGCAGCCTGGTGATTTGTCAATTAGTTGGTGCTTAAATTAATTGTACAGCTTAATCTCCCAAACTCCCGGTTCGTTTATGGTGGCTTCGAACCGCACCCTGACCAGGCCTTCGTGGGTGTAGGTAATGGTAACAATGGCCGGGAAAATTACGTTTTCGTACCCGGCGGATTGGCCCACCCGAATGCTGGAGCCGCTGTTGATTTGAAAAATATAATCTCTTGGGGGGCTGGTGATGCGGTTGTGGGTATAGTAAGTAACCAGCACCATGTTGCCATCGTCGGTGCGGTTCATGTTGTATCGCTTCAGGTTTATAATGTGGCCGGTGGTGTACGGGTTTTTCCTGCCCTCGCCCACAAACTCATCGTTTTGCCAGCGCCCGGAAAGCTCCCTGCTTTCTTCTCCTTCAGAATAGAAATAAGTCCCCTCGCCGTGGCGTTCTCCATTTCTCCAGTTTCCCTGGTATAAATCGCCATTGGCCCAGAAGTAGGTGCCTTGCCCGTGGGGCAAGCCTCTGCGAAAACGCCCCTCGTAGCGGTCGACGCCTGCAGCTACTCCCTGTCCGTGGGCCAGACCGGCCCTGCAGCCTCCCTGGTAGGTTTCTGAAATGCCTTCCAGCAGTACTTTGCATTGTTTTTGCCCGATGGCTTCGAAGGATTGCGGAAAGAGAAACAGAAGCATTGTAAGGCGAAGGAAAGTTTTCATTTTTAATCCTTTCTTTTCCCGAAAGTTAGGGAATTTTCATAAATTTTTCAAGTTCCTGCTGCCTTTCTTTTTTCTGCTTTCTTTAATTTTCTACATTTGTTCAATTATTTATGAAAAATACATGAATCGCAGGTTTACTGTTTCTCTTCAGGGGATATAGGTTTTTTGTTGCAATTATGATCCGTTTTTTGGGGTTTGTTTTTTTTGTTTGTTTTTCGCTGACTCAACTTGTCCTTGGCCAGGAAAGTGTAGCATTAAAAAATTCAGACCCTGTTCCTGCCGGCGTAATCATTGAGCGGCTGGAGCAAAAATATTCCATCATTTTCTTCTTTCAGCCGGATTGGTTCATGGGGCATACATACCCCCAAAGCCTTGCGGATCTGCCGCTGGAAGAGGCTGTATCCAGGATTGTTTCGGGTTTGAACCTTAGCGCAACCTACCTGGAGGGTTATGTGGCCATTGTGCCCGCTGCCGTTGACCAGGGAAGCATGGGGGTTGTTACGGGCGAACGCATTATCATTGGTAATCCTCTGCTAATGGGGCGTCAGCGTTTTGCCACCTTAAGTGGCAGCATCCTCGATGGGAATACCGGGGAGCCCCTGTTTGGCGCGGTGATCTTTTCGGAAAATACGGGCGAGGGTGCCTCCGCCGGCCTGAATGGTTCGTTTT
>JAHYJD010000219.1 GCA_019429365.1 Bacteroidales bacterium
CAAGCACGCTTTGCTTAAGCGCGACGTTTCGCACCTTACCTTCCCCGATGAAGTGCAAACGGTTTCTGTAAGCAAAGAAACCAAAGCGCAAACTCCAAAAGGACGCATTGCCCCGCTATCCATTGCCCCGCCAAAAGAGAGTCTTGACAAAGCCATGGATATGCTAAGAGAATCAAAAAGACCGGTTATTATTGTTGGCCATGGAGCCAGGTTCCACATGGAGTCAATTACAGAACTGGCCGAAACATTGCATTGCCCCGTGTTAACTACTTTTAAGGGTAAAGGACAAATATCTGACTTACACCCCCTGGGATGTGGTGTTCTGGGTCGCAGTGGTACGCCTGTGGCTTCTTACTTTATGAACGAATCTGATTTGCTGCTGGTGATTGGCGCATCTTTTTCTAACCATACGGGGATAACGCCTAAAAAACCTACCATACAAATTGACTTTGACCCGCTGGCACTCAGTAAATTTCATAGTATCGAGGCGCCCGTCTGGGGTGAGATATCAGCAACGGTAAAACTATTGCTGGAAAAATCTGAAACCCTGAAAGCCAACAAAATTGACCAAAGGGATGAAATTGCCAGGCGCTGGAAAATCTGGAGAACAGAAAAAAATAAGCGGTTAAAAGAAGACCGCGGCAAAGGAATCAGTTCGGTAGTGATTTTTGATGCCCTTACAAAACTGGCCCCTGAAAATGCGGTAATATGTGTTGATGTGGGCAATAATGCGTATTCTTTGGGTCGCTATTTCGAAACCGTGCAGCACACCTTCCTTATGTCGGGTTATCTGGGTTCTATCGGATTTGCTTTTCCCGCGGCAATGGGTGCATGGGCGGCGGTTGGCAACCAACGCCCGATTATAGCGGTAGCTGGTGATGGTGGGTTTGCCCAATATATGGCCGAATTTACCACAGCTGTTAAATACAATATGCCTATCAAAGTGATTATCCTGAACAACAACGAACTGGGTAAAATATCCAAAGAACAAAGGGCTGGTGAATTCGGGGTATTCGAAACCAACCTTGTAAATCCCGATTTTGCCCGTTATGCAGAAAGCTGCGGGGGGCTGGGCATTCGTATACAGCAAAACAGCGAGGTTAAACCTGCCCTGGAAAAACTTTTTGCGCACAACGGACCCGCTTTGCTGGAATGCTTAACAGACGTAAAGCTTGTGTAAGAATTACAATTGACCTTTTAAAAAATAACGAGTAGCTCTTTTACAAAAACACAACTTAAAAAACTTAGTTCCATGAAAAAAATAT
>JAHYJD010000220.1 GCA_019429365.1 Bacteroidales bacterium
GCTGGATTGTCCGAAGTTGATCAGCAAGCCAACGGGTAAATCCGACGCTTTTAGATAATTTATGGTTTGGGATTCATTGTCTTTGTGGATAAAATTCGAAGCTTTGATTTCAAGAATGATATTATCGTAGCATACAAAATCTGCGACAAAATATTTATCAAGATCGATATCTACCATTTTAATTTTAAGTTTTTTCTTTTGCTCGAAATGAATTCCATCGCCTGCAAAAGCCTTCTCCAATGCTTCCTGGTAAACAGATTCAAGAAAGCCATTGCCCAAGGCTTTGTGAACCTTCATGCATGCACCTATGATCTTATATGTCTCCTTTTCCAGTAACAACATTATCCGTGTAATCCGTTCAAATCCGTGCAATTTTTTTTTTCGTGTAATCGGTTAAAATCCGCGTAATCCTCTAACATTATAATAATTAACAAACCATTCCACAAACCTTTGTATTCCATCGCTGATGCTCGTTCCGGGCTTATACCCTAAATCGCGTTCGAGGTCGGTGGTGTCGGCCCAGGTGGCGGGCACATCGCCGGGCTGTATGGGCATGAGGTGCATGATGGCTTTTTTGCCCAGGGCATCCTCCAGGGCGTGGATGAAGTCCATGAGCTTAGCGGGACTGCTGTTTCCGATGTTGTAGATGCGGTAAGGGGCTTCGGAGGTGCCGGGGTCGGGCTGCTTGCTGTCCCATTGGGTGTTGGGTGTGGCGGGACGTAACATCACGCGGGTCACGCCTTCAATGATGTCATCAATGTAGGTGAAGTCGCGCAGCATTTCGCCGTGGTTGTACACTTCTATGGGTTCGCCGGCCAGTATGGCTTTGGTGAAGATGAACAGGGCCATGTCGGGGCGTCCCCAGGGGCCGTACACCGTGAAGAAGCGCAGCCCGGTGGTGGGTATGCCGAAGAGGTGGCTGTAGGTGTGGGCCATCAGCTCGTTGGCTTTTTTGGAGGCGGCGTAGAGGCTAACCGGATGGTCCACATTGTGGTGTACCGAAAAGGGCATTTTAGTGTTCTTGCCATACACCGAGCTGGACGAGGCATACACCAGGTGCTTCACGGGGTGGGCGCGGCAGGCTTCCAGTATGCTCAGCGTGCCCGTGATGTTGGCGTCCATATACGCCTGCGGATTGGTGAGCGAGTAGCGCACGCCTGCCTGCGCCGCCAGATGCACCACGTAATCGAATTTTTCTGTTGCAAACAATTCAAGAATGCCCTCACGATCCTCGAGATCCATTTTAATGAAACGGTAGTTGGG
>JAHYJD010000117.1 GCA_019429365.1 Bacteroidales bacterium
GGGTAAGGAGGCTGTCCGACAACTCCCTCTCCCTTGAGGGGAGAGGGCTGGGGTGAGGGTGTAAGTGGCTGAAATCATACCCCCCTCACGGGTGTACGCCTGATATTACGTTCCAAACTCGGGAAAATGACGGTTAACAAAAAACGACCAGAAATGCTCCCAGCGATTGCTTAAGATGAGAGATCGAAGTGTAAGAACAGTCTGGCCGCCATCAATGGTCCATCGCATACCTGATTTTTTCATTCGAGCACCGATGAGATTTTTACACGCGGCTTCAACAACACCACTTCCAATGGGGAGGTTATTCTGTCTCAATTCAAAGTAATTCATTTTTTTTCTGTTTCGCTGGAGGTACTTGAGCTCTGCTTCAATTTCCGGCTTCTCTTTTGTTTTGCTCCGCCTGTATCGCACGGCCCGAATCACCTTGGAAGCGCCATCGGGATCTTCCTTTAGGAGAGCCCGATGTTTTTTGTACCAGGTTTTTGCATCTGATGAATCTCTAAAGAACAGTTCAGACAGCTTTGAGAGATGCTCACAGACGTGAAAGAAATCAACCACATGAATCGCATCGGGGTATTTTTTACGAAAAAATTGCCATAAATCACGGGCGCCGTCCGCTATGCATACAATGTGTTTAAATTCGTTTTTCTTGGTTATGGCTTCCACTTCTTTTTCAAGAAGCCGTTTAGCCTGGGTTTTTCCTTTTTCAGGCATACGTCCGATATACACCGTATCCAACCTGTTGCCTTCTGCATCGTATGTGCTGACAGTGGCTGCCGTTGCGTGTCTCCACCCCTCCTTTCTGATCAGAACGGATGTGGAGTCCATGCTCATGGCCAAGCTCACGGCTTGTTTAGAAACCGCTTGCTTAGATTGGATCGTATCAAGAAACCCACTTGTTTTCAGAAAATCGCCGACATATTCGAGGACTCTCTTGGCGGTCCCTTCTGAGGGTTTCATAAGAGTCCATTTTTCACAATGTTTGACAAATTCTTTAAGCGTCATAGAGGCCAGGCTGTAACAAATGTATTCAGCAGCAGCAAAGCTGACATAGTCATTTATGAACTTGAGCTTTGCTTCAAGGGGGCAGATGCTGCGATTTGCCTGGTTACTCTGAAAAATCCCTCTCTTGAGAGAGATTTCACCTAACAGGGTCAAATACCGGCCCAAAGCAAGGAACTTACGATAGTGTTTCTGGCCGTCATGGACAATGGTCTTAACGCGTTCGTCGTTTTGCGAAAACAACTCACTCAATCCAGAGGCTCCGGATTTGCCGAGAGTTTCAATGAATTGCTTTTCAACATCTTGAATTCGTGCACCATCAAATGGGTGCTTGGCAATGGAGCTGAGTTGTTCCACTACGCCAACGCGAACCGCCGAAATTATGGCAGATGAGACACCCTTTGTTTCCATATGTGACAATATATATTATATTTATCACATAATGTCAAATCTAAAATATTAATAAGCCAGTTTGACAAGTAATTCAGCACGTAATATGAGGCGTACACCATAAAAATATCTGAAACAGTAACCTTGAGGTCATCTTTTGTCAGCGGCGATCTGAAACTATATATTCTTCGGCGGTTTGAACCTACCAATTTATTGTCTTAGATTTTCTTCTGTATATTCTTCCCCAAAACCCATTTTATAAAAATCTTCTTCCATTTTCTTCAGCTTGTTTTTTCTTTTTTTTCGTTAATCTTTGCACATTTTTTCTTATTATTCTCCCATTGGAGGAACCAAAACCATGGGGGCTATAAAAAAGAAAAGGTGTAAACATTGCAAAAAGTTATTCATTTCCGATCCACGCAACACCGGACGTCAAAACTATTGTTCGGAACCTGAATGCCGCTATGCCAGTAAAAAAGACAGTCAGCGCCGCTGGCTGAGCAAACCGGAAAACCGCGACTACTTCCGCGGCCCTGAAAATGTTGCCCGTGTTCAACAGTGGCGAAAGACCCATCCCGGGTACTGGCGAAAAACACAAAATGCGTTACAAGATCCCTTAATCGGACAACCTTCTGTAAACATTAACGATACTAACGAATTAGAATGCGGTGCGTTACAAGATCTCTTAAACCCGCAACCTTCCGTTTTAATAGGATTAATCGCTAGTTTTACCGGCCTTGCGTTACAAGATGACATCGCCAAAACCGTCCGTCGTCTGCAACAATTGGGGCAGGATATTATTAACCCTGCAACCCAAAAAGGAGGACGATATGACGAAACTGCCCATCTTGAAACATCGCATCCGCAAAGTTCCCGAACAGTTCAGCTGGGTCGATCACCGGCTGGTCCGTGACCGGCACATCGAAAAATTAACCCACCCCGCTGCAGCATTGTACCTGTTTTTAGTCACCGTTGGTGACGCTGAGGGCCTGAGCTACTATGGGGACAAATCGATTATGCAGCGTCTTTCCATGGATCCGAACGCGCTGCAAAACGCCAGAAACAACCTCGTTCAAAACGGCATGATTGCCTGGCAAGAGCCCCTCTACCAGGTCCTTAGCCTGGATATCAGCCATACGGCTAAAAGATCCATGGAGCAGCCTCTCAGCCTGGGAAGCATCCTCAAAAAAGCCAGGGAGGAAGCCGCATGATCGATTACGAAACCTTCATGAAAATTAAAAGTTACCATGAAAAAGATGGCCTCAATTGCAATCAGATTGCAGCAATAATGGGCCTGTCTTTTAAAACTGTTGACAAGTGGCTCAACGAAAAGCGCTATCGCATGCGTAAATCAGCAGACATATCCAGCAAATTGGATCCGTTTAAAAATCAGATCGTACAGATGCTGGAAAAGTACCCCTATAGCGCAGCACAAATTCTTTTGCGTATCAAAGACAATGGTTTTAACGGCGGCTACACCATCGTCAAAGATTATGTGCGTAAAGTACGACCGCCCAAAACCCGGGCTTTTCTAAAGCTTTCTTTTGCCCCGGGCGAGTGCGCCCAGGTCGACTGGGCCTCCTACGGTTCCGTCAACGTGGGATCAACCCGCCGCAGACTCAGCTTCTTTGTCATGGTGCTTTGTCACAGCCGCATGATGTATGTGGAGTTTACCGTCTCGCAGACCATGGAACATTTTTTGGCCTGCCATCAGAACGCTTTTGAATACTTTGGCTCTGTCCCCAAAAAGATCATGGTTGATAATCTTAAATCGGCCGTGCTCAGCCGTATTGTGGGACAAGCCCCGGTGTTTAATCCCAAATATTTAGATTTTGCCGATCACTGTGGCTTTAACATTACCCCTTGCGGTGTCGGCAAAGGAAACGAAAAAGGCCGGGTGGAAAACGCCGTCGGTTATGTCAAAAAAAATTTCCTCGCCGGTCTGGACATCCCGGACTTTACCGCGGTTAATCCCGCAGCCCGTTACTGGATCGATACGGTCGCCAATGTGCGTATCCACGGAGAAACCCGTAAAAAACCCCTTGAACTCTTTAAAGAAGAACGGCCCTGTCTGAACGCGTTGCCTGTAAATCCGTTTGATATCGCCACTGTCAGTCAGGTCAGGGCCTCAAGCCAGTTCCGCATTACCATCGACACCAACCGCTACTCTGTGCCGGCTGAGTATGCCGGCAGAGCTCTTACGCTCAAGACCTATCCGGACAGGCTTTGTATCTATTGCAATGACAAGCTGATTGCACGCCATGTCCGCAGCTATGATCGGTACCGGGACTTTGAAGATCCTGATCATCCCCGGGAACTTTTGGCCCAACGCAAAAAAGCACGGAATCAGAAAATCTTCATGCGTTTTTTAACCCTGTCTCCAAAGGCTGAACAATACTACCGCAAGCTGGAACAGCGCCGCATGAACCCTTACCATCACGTTCGAAAAATTGTGGCTTTAAGCGAAATATACCCTCTTGAGTCCGTGGCACGGGCCATGGAAGATGCCTTTACCTTTGAGGCGTTCTCCTGTGAATACATCGCAAACCTTCTCGAACAGCGCTCACGCTGTCTGCCCGAAGCCGGCGCACTGCATCTGACCCGACGCGAAGATCTTCTCGACATTAAAATCGAACAACCCGATCTGACCATTTACGAAAGGAAAGACCATGACTGACGAAAAAAGGCCTCCGGACAACCTGGAACAAAACCTGAAATATCTGAAACTTCCCTTTATGAAAGACCAGTACCAGGATCTGGCCGCTCAGGCTTCACAAAAACACTGGTCACATGTCAATTACCTGGAAAAACTCGCCGATGGGGAGGCGGCCTTGCGCCGTGACCGCTCCACACAGCGCCGCATTCGCGTGGCCCGCTTCCCGGTTATCAAAACCCTGGATCAATTTAATTGGACCTGGCCCAAAAAAATCAACCACCTTCAGGTTCAGAACATCTTCAGACTGCAGTTTGTCAAAGAAAAATCCAACATTATCTTCCTTGGCGGCGTGGGTCTGGGAAAAACCCACCTGGCTTCAGCGCTGGGCTATGCCGCCTGTCTGAAGGGCGAAACGGTTCTCTTTGCAACTGCCGTTGATGTCATCAATACTCTTGCTGCTGCACAGAAGGCGGGACGTATGAAACAGGAACTGAAAAAATATACCCGGCCCGCTCTATTGATCTTGGACGAACTGGGCTTTTTGCCTATCGATAAATCCGGCTCAGACCTTTTGTTCCAGGTTATCAGCGGACGTTATGAGCAAGGGGCCCTGATCATTACCTCCAACAAAGCCTTTAAAAATTGGCCGGAAATTTTTAATAACGACAGCACGCTGACCTCTGCCATCCTCGACAGATTGCTGCACCACGCGGAAACTGTCGTTATCGAGGGTAAAAGCTACCGAATGAAAGATCAGATCGAACACTGAACTGTTTAAAAACCTTGCGCCGGAATCTGAAAAACGGTTCCGGCACAGATTGTTTTTTTCATTTTACGCTTTGGATTTTTAAACCGCCGGTTTTTTAAACTATCACGCCGCCGCTGACACTATGGTAGGATGAAAACTTATTTGCAGGGAGGTGGTCATATGCATCAAAATTCATCTCAAACATATTGCGGACGTAATTTTAACCACAACGAACTCGATCAAATTAAGGAAATCGTCGACAGCTGCAAAGGAATCAGCCGTACCGAACTTGCCAATACAGTCTGCGAGCTTTTTGATTGGAAGAGGCCCACTGGAAAGCTAAAAACCGTTGAATGTCGGCAGTTTCTTGAAGATTTACAAACAAAGGCAATCATTGAGTTGCCCGATAGCAGGCCGGGTCGTCCACAAGGGGTTAAATATACCGTTAAAAGAACCTCTATCGGGCAAGTCCAAAGCGCGATTACGGGACCGATAAAGGAATATTTACCTCTTACACTTTGCCGGGTAAAGCGTAAAGCGCAACGTGAGTTATGGTATGAGTACGTCGATCGATATCATTATCTGGGCTACCAGATACCGTTTGGGGGCCAAGTTCGGTATTTTATCGAAAGCCGCCAGGGAACATTGCTTGGATGTCTACAATTTTCTTCGCCGGCCTGGAAAATGGCAGCACGGGATCTCTGGATTGGCTGGTCTGAAGAACAACGGCAGCACAATTTACAGAAAGTCATCAATAACAGCCGGTTTCTCATATTGCCATGGGTTAAGGTTAAAAACCTTGCCAGTTCGATTCTTGCCTTGGCTGTTCGAACAGTTCCGGCTGATTGGCAAAACAGCTACGGTTATAGGCCCGTGGTTATGGAAACTTTGGTGGAAAAGGGTCGGTTTGCCGGCACCTGCTATAAGGCAGCCAATTTTATTTATGTGGGTACCACAACTGGTCGCGGGCGGATGGACCGTGAGCATGTCAGGCATGGGCGTTGTCCGAAGGATATTTATGTTTACCCCCTTTCATCCCGATTTCGTCAAGAACTGTCGGGATTGTAAAGGAGGTGCGCCATGGGACTTGCCGCTCACAAAATCGAACCTGATTTAAGGGAGCAATTTCGTTACATGATCCATGATAGAGTAGACAAATGGGTTGATCAGATTATCGATGAAGTGTTTGAAGACGATAAACAGCCTACGATCATGGAGCTCAGCGAGCTGTTTGCCAAAACGAAGCAAAAGTTTTTTGGCGCCTGTTTTCAAGCCTTGATCGAGCAAAAGTACGCCGGTTTATTGGAGCAGGAATATGTATCTTGTCCGAAATGCGGCAAGATGTGTAAAAAGCGGCGTGACAATAAAAAAGAAATGGTGACCATGCAAGGTCAAAGCGAATTGAAACGTCCCTGGTTTTATTGTAGCGATTGTTCCTATGGGTTCAGTCCGTTGGATAAAGTGCTTGAGATAAGCCGGAAGAAATACCAGTTTGATGTTCAGAAAAAATCGACAAAGACTACCGCTGAGGTTCCGTTTTGCTGTAGCAGTGAGCTATTCGAAGATCTTACCGGCCATCGGATCAGCGACCATTTTATGCATGATACCTTTGAACAGGTAGGCGCACAGACCTGTTTGGCAGATGTGATTCCCGGCCAAGCAGAGATCGAAAAGAGGTGTCGTGAGGCTGCCGGGGATGTTTGGCGACCGGTTTTGGTGGTGGCTGCCGACGGCGCTCATGTGCCGACCCGGGTTAAGGCCAAACGTAATGAAAAAAGAGGTGCAGGGCGCTGGCAAGAAGCCAAGGGATTCAGGATCTATTTGCTGGGTCAGGATCGTATTATTCACCTTGCAAGCTGGCACCAGATTCAAAATGAAGAGCAGTTTGGCAAAGACCTGGCATGGGTGGCTTCTCGCATTCCACAGCATCAAGTACGTATCGCGTTATTGGGTGACGGAGCCGAGTGGCTGTGGAAACATATGACCCATTGTTTTCCAAAAGGTCGGCAGGTGCTTGATTTCTATCACTGCGTCGAGCATATTTATAAAGTATCCAATGTCCAGTACGGTGAAAATTCGCGACAGGCATTAGAATGGGTGGAGAGCACAGTTTGCCGGCTTTTCTTTGCCGAGGTCAGCAATGTAATTGGTGGTCTTGGCCGAATGAAACCAAAAGACAACGAAGCAAAGGAAGAAATCCGCAAACTGATTGGCTACTTGGACCATAATCGTGATAGGATTCATTACCAGGGAGACCGTATCGGCGGTTATCCTATCGGCAGCGGAGGAATTGAATCGGCCAACAAATTTATATGCCATACACGACTGAAGCGCTCCGGTGCCTGGTGGGTTAAAGAAACCGGCAATGAAATGCTTCGTATTCGGTGTGCTATTTATAACGGCACCTACGACAAGGTGTTCGATAAATATAAGGGTGTTTGCCTACATCAGAAAAATCTTTAAAAAATTAACAAACTGGTAATGCTCCCCTTAAAATATCTTGATCAATGATAGGAGCATAAACATACCTAAGTGCTGCCGCTATCGTGCGAGTGTTTATTTCATCGGTCTGTTTACCGCTCGCTCTCTTGAGTGAAAAATGTCTTTCAATAGTTTTTGCAGGCTTTCCAACCACAAGCGTCAGATCTTGTCGCAAAGGGACAGTAATTGTGACAAAAGGATTAAACGGCCCGACTTGGTATGGACTTGGAGATCGTTTAGGAGGAATGAAAGAATACGGATTATCGCTTGTGACAAATACCTGGCCTTTGGCTGGCCTCAAGAATGTCCAATGCTTGGCAAGTAAAACGTTGCCGCCGTCTTTTGCCAATTCGATCATTGGTTCCAGACTTATCCAGTTCTTAATATCAATTTGCAGGACATTCCAAACCACTTTGTTTTCGATTTCCT